>NZ_JBHUWH010000802.1:0-1941 GCF_042670125.1 Kitasatospora sp. NPDC057198
CCCCGGTCCGCCCGGCGGGGGGCGCCCCCGCCCGGGGCCGCCGCCGCTCCGGGCCGCTCGCCCGGATCCCCGTCCCGCTGTGGCTGCTGCTGCCGGCCGCCCTGGTGCTGATCCCGTTGTTCGGCTACCCGCTGTACCAGCTGGGCCTGCTGTCGGTGCTCAAGTTCGGGCAGCCGCAGGCGTCGGGCGGCGTGCCGACCGAGTTCGTCGGACTGTCGAACTACACCGACGTGCTGGGCGACGCCCAGTTCTGGACGGTGCTCGGCCAGACCCTGGCGTTCGCCGCGTTCTGCGTGCTGGCCACCCTGGCGGTCGGCGCGACCTGCGCGGTGCTGCTGACCCGGGTCGGCCGGTGGCCGCGGCTGATGCTGATGTTCGGCGCGCTGGGCGCCTGGGCGGCGCCCGCGATGACCGGCTCCACGGTGTGGATGTTCCTGCTGGACACCAACTCCGGCCTGGTCAACGAGGTCCTCGGCACCCAGGGCCACAACTGGATGTACGACAAGTGGTCGGCGTTCGCGATGGTCGCCGTGGTCGTGGTCTGGCACAGCTTCCCGTTCGTGATGATCACCCTGTACGCGGGCATCCAGGCGATCCCGGACTCCGTGGTGGAGGCCGCCCGGCTGGACGGCGCCGGCACGGTCACGGTCTTCCGGAGGATCATGCTGCCGATGCTGCGCCCGCTGCTGGTGATCGTGGTGATCCAGTCGGTCATCTGGGACTTCAAGGTCTTCACCCAGATCTACGTGATGACCGGGGGCGGCGGCATCGCCGGCCAGAACCTGGTCCTCAACGTCTACGCCTACCAGAAGGCGTTCGTCGCCGAGAACTACAGCCTGGGCGCCGCGATCGGCGTCCTGATGACGCTGATCCTGCTGGGCGTCACCGCCGTCTACATCCGCAGCCTGCGCCGCTCCGGGGAGGAACTTTGATCGGCAAGCCCTTCACGGCCGGGCGCCGCGACAACCGGGTGCTGCGGCAGGGCGCCAGCACCGTCGCCGTGGTGCTGGCCCTGCTGACGGTGTTCCCGCTGTACTGGATGGTGCTGTCGGCGCTGAAGCCGAAGGGCGAGATCACCTCGGCGCACCCGCGGCCGTGGACGTTCGCACCGACGCTGGAGAACTTCCGCAATGCGCTGGGGGTGTCCGGGTTCGGCCGGTACTTCCTGAACAGCCTGGCGGTGGCGGTGGTCGTGGTGGTGGTGTCGGCCGCGATCGCCTTCCTGGCGGCGGTGGCGCTGTCCCGGTTCAGGTTCCGGTTCCGGACCACGATCCTGATCATGTTCCTGGTGGCGCAGATGGTGCCGGTGGAGGCGCTGACCATCCCGCTGTTCTTCCTGGTCCGGGACATCGGCTCGGTCGCGCCGGGCTTCGGCCTGTCCTCGCTGGGCTCGCTGATGCTGGTGAACCTGGCGTTCTCGCTGCCGTTCGCGGTGTGGATGCTGCGCGGGTTCGTCGCCGCGGTGCCGGAGTCGCTGGAGGAGGCGGCCCGGATCGACGGCGCGAGCCGGTTCACCATCCTGTGGCGGATCCTGTTCCCGCTGGTGGCCCCCGGCCTGGCGGCCACCAGCGTGTTCTCCTTCATCACGGCGTGGAACGACTTCGTGTTCGCGAAGACGCTGATCCTGGACAGCGACCACCAGACGCTGCCGGCCGCGCTGATGGTGTTCTTCAAGCCGGACGAGAACGACTGGGGCGGCATCATGGCGGCCTCGACCCTGATGACGGTGCCGGTGCTGGTCTTCTTCGTGCTCGTCCAGCGGCACATGGTGTCGGGCCTGGGCGGCGCGGTGAAGGACTGAGCCCGCGCCTCCCCCTCCGCCGCCCGGGCGGCTCAGCCCTCGGGCCGGGCCGCCCAGGCGGCGAACGCGTCGTGGAAGCCGGGGAAGGTCTTGCGGACGCACCCCGGGTCGTCGAAGGTCGTGCCCGGGGTGCGCAGGCC
>NZ_JBHUWH010000803.1:0-1937 GCF_042670125.1 Kitasatospora sp. NPDC057198
CCCTCGGACCGCGCCCCGGCGCTCCCGGGGCCCCCGATCCCCCTTCCCTCGGACCACCATCGAGGAGTCGCACCATGTCCAGCGCAACCGTCGAGGCCGGACCCGTGGGGCCGGCCGGTCTGGTCGGCCGCATCCGGCGGGGGTTCCGCAGCTGGCGGCGCACCCGCCCGTTCTGGGGCGGGCTGTTCGCGCTCGTCGCCAGCGTGCCGATCCTCTACCTCCCGTACGGCAACATCAGCCTGTCCGGTCTCACGATCGCGCTGGCCACCACCGCCGGGGCCGGGTCGCTGATCATCGGCCTGATGATGATCGCGCTGGGCCTGACCGCCTGGTTCCAGCCGATGGTGCGGGTCTTCTGCGGGGTGGCGACCACCGTCCTGGCGCTGGTCTCCCTCCCGATCTCCAACTTCGGCGGCCTCGGCCTGGGCCTGCTGTTCGGCCTGCTGGCCGGCGGCCTGCTGGTCTCCTGGGCGCCGCTGCCCGCCCCCGCCGAGGCCGGTGCCGAGGACGCGGCGCAGGACGCAGCGCAGGCGCCGACCGCCCCGCTGCCCGCGCAGGCCGCCGCCGAACAGCCGCTGGAGTACGGCGCCGCCGCGCAGACCGCCGCCCCGCAGCACGACGCTCCGCAGCACGACGCTCCGCAGCACGACGCCCCGCACGCCCCCGCCGAGGAGGAGCAGCGGTGACCGGCGCCGACCGTCCCGCCGTTCCCGGCCCCCGGCACGCGGAGCCCCGCGAGGGGGCGCGCTCGCGTCTGCGCGGGCGGGTGCTGGCGATCGCCGCCGTGCCGACCGCGCTGCTGGTCGGCGCCGCCTACACCCCGACGCTGGCGGTGGCCGCCGACCCGCAGGCCGGGAACTGCGCCCCGGACGCGGTGCTGAAGGAGACGCCCGTCCCGAAGAGCGAGATCAAGGTGGCGCCGGAGTCCTCGGTGTCCCGGGCGGCCGCCGCCGGGCAGCCCGCCGCGGGCAGCGCCGCCGCGGTGCCCGCCACCCTCACCGGCGGCGCGCCCGCCGTGAGCTCCGCCGTCTACACCGTGCCGAAGGCGGGCGCGGCTCCGGGCAGCGGGGTGACGCAGGCCGGGTCGATCGAGGACTGGTGGAACAACCTGGTCCACCCGAGCGCCTCGCCCACCCCGACGCCGACCCCCACCCCGGCTCCGACGCCGTCCTCGGCGCCCCCGCCGAGCGGGCAGCCGGCCGCGCCGGCCCCCTCCGCGACGCCCCCGGCCGCCGAGCAGCCCTCCCCGGCGCCCGCGCAGCCGTCCGCCGGCCCGGCCCCGAAGGGCGGCACGCCCAAGGCCGCCGCCGACCCGGCCCCGTCGCCGTCCGCCTCCGCCCCGGAGGACCCGAACTGCCTGGTGGACGCCCGCGGCCTGGCCGCGAAGGCGGCCCCGTCGGGCCACGTGGTGCCGGACCAGAACTGGGTGCTGCACTCGACCCGGCTGGCGCTGCACGGCTCGGTGTTCAACGGCGTCTACGACGTCACCACGGAGAGCGGCACCAAGCGGGTGCTGAAGTTCACCACCGCCAGCGTCGACATCGAGAACCTGGACATGTCGACCATCCAGATCCCCGGCCTCACCTTCCACGTGAAGAGCCGTCAGGGCTCGACCTCCACCATGCGCAACGGGCCGATCACCATGTACGTGGAGAGCCTGTCGGGCAACCTGGCGGCGGTCTACGGCCTGCCGGTCCCGATCGACCTGGGCACCATCACGCTCACCCCGGACACCCTGCCGAAGTGGCTGTGGGACCTGCTGGGCGCGGTGCCGATCCCGCTGGACCTCACCCTGACGAACGCCAAGGCGGTGCAGGCGGGCCAGTTCGGCGGCGACCTGACCATCCCCGGCATGCGGCTGTTCAACGACAAGGAGCCGTACGACGGCTGAGCGCCGCTGCCACGGAACGCCGCAGGGGCGGGACCCGGTCCTCGGG
>NZ_JBHUWH010000804.1:0-1914 GCF_042670125.1 Kitasatospora sp. NPDC057198
CCGCCCGGAGCGCACCACCCGGGCGGCTTTTGTGTCGGTCCACCCGTTGGGCACCGGAATGTCGGGCATACGTGCGGCGTACCCGGAGGCTTTCGGCGATCGAGGAGGCGGTCAGCGGTGATGCTGCTGTGTCTGGGGGTGGTGGCGGGCTACGTGCTCGTGGGGTTGCTGACGGCGCGGGCGGTCTTCCGGCGGGGGCGCGAGCGCTTCCTGCGGGCGGGCGGCGCGCGGCGGGTCGGCGCGTTCGAACGGCAGGAACGGCAGCAGACCGAGGCGTTCGCGCTGTGCACGGGCGCGCTGTGGCCGGTGGCGCTGCCGGTGCTGGCGCTGCACGGCCTGGTGGGGGTGGTGGCGCTGGACCGCGGGCGTCCCGCCCCCGCCGTCCGTCCGGAGCCGTCGGAGGTGGCGGCCCGGATCGAGGAGCTCGAACGGGACCTTCGCCTGGGCCCGCACGCCGTGCCCCCGCCCCGTCCGGTCGAGGGCCGGGCGCGCCGGGAGGGCCGGAGGAACCGGGAGGGCTGGGAGGCGGCGGGCGGTGTTCCGTGCGGCGCCTCCCGGCCCTCGGAGCAGCGGGCCGGGGCCGCCCGGGCCCGGCGTCCACGATCGGTTTGAGAGATGCCTGACGAGACACCGCCGCTGAACCTTGGCGAGCAACTGCTGGAGCGGTTCCTGACCGCGGGCCGCACCCTCGATCCGGGGGAGGCGCCGCGCTTCGCCGAGCAGTACACCCGGGCGCTGGGCCTGGGCTCGGCGGCCGTGTACCTGGCCGACATCCAGCAGCACCGCCTGGTGGCCCTGGCCGAGGGGCCGGACCTGCCGATCGACGGCACGCTGGCGGGCTGGGCGTTCCGGACCGGGACGATGCGGGTGGCCGAGGACACCGAGACGGGCCTGGTGGCCTGGTTCCCGCTGACCGACGGGGCCGAACGGCTGGGCGTGCTGGGGCTGCGCGCGCCGTCGCTGGACCGGGAGGCGGTGCGGCGCTGCCGGCTGCTGGCCTCGGTGCTCGCGATGGTGATCACCTCCAAGCGGGACACCAGCGACAGTTACGCGCACGGCACCCGGGCCGACACGATGAGCCTGCCGTCCGAGATGCTGCGGGCCTTCCTGCCGCCGCGCACGGTCTGCACCGACCGGGCGATCTCCACCGCCGTGCTGGAGCCGGCCTACCGGCTGGGCGGGGACGCGTTCGAGCACTCGCTGGCCGACGGGGTGCTGCACGCCGCGGTGCTGGACGCGATGGGGCACGACCTGGCGTCCGGCCTGACGGCCGCGCTGGCGCTGGGCGCCTGCCGCAACGCCCGCCGCAACGGCGCCGACCTGCCGGACCTGGTGGACACGATCGACGAGGCGCTGCACACCTGGTTCCCGGACCGTTTCGCCACCGGGGTCTTCCTGCGGCTGGACATCGCCACCGGCACCCTGCACTGGGCGAACTGCGGGCACCCGCACCCCCTGCTGATCCGCTCCGGCGAGGTGGTGCCGGGCGCGTTGGACGGGCCGGGCGAGCTGCCGCTGGGGCTGGCCCACTACACGGGTGCCGCGCGGACGGTGCGGACCTTCTCGTTGAAGCCGGGTGACCGGCTGCTGATCTACACCGACGGGGTGGTGGACGCGAAGGGCTCCAACCACGAGTTCTTCGGGCTGTCCCGGTTCACCGACTTCGTGATCCGGGCGGCCGGCGCCGGGGAGACGGCCCCGGAGACGCTGCGGCGGCTGATGCACGCGATCCTGGAGCACCAGGACGAGGGACTCACCGACGACGCGACCATCATGATGATCGAGTGGCAGCCGCTCGCCCCGCCGCTGGTGGACGACACCCGCCCCCGCGTCCCACGCTGGTGAGCCCGTCCGGGGTGAGCCCGCGCTGGTGAGCCCGTCCGGCACGCGCACGCACGCCGGCGGCGGAGGCTC
>NZ_JBHUWH010000805.1:0-1896 GCF_042670125.1 Kitasatospora sp. NPDC057198
CCCGCCGGCGACCGGCGACCCCCCCCCGCCCCCCCGGCGGGGCCCCCCCCCCCGCCCCGGCCGTTTCCTCCCGGGGTTTTCTCGGCACCCTGTCGAGTTGTCAAGGAGCACGGACCGCACGGGGTTCGGCCCACCTCCGTTCCTGGGTGTGATCCTGCTGGCACTCCACCGGGCCGCACCCGCACTCCGCCCTGCTCAGCCCTGCTCAGCCCGCGTCCCCGCCCCGCCCGCTCCCGGCCGGGAGGCCGCCCCGGGCTCGGCACCGGGATCGAACGCGGAGCCCGCCGCGGCACCGGCCGCCTCCGCGGCGGCGGCCAGTTGCTGGAGCGCCGCGAGGTGCGCCGTCAGCAGGGTGCGGCCCTGCCGGGTCGCGGAGAGCCAGGTGCGGGGCCGCTTCCCGACGTAGCCCTTGCGGACCCGCAGGTAGCCGGCCGCCTCCAGGGCCGCCGCCGTCTTGCTGAGCACCGAGTCCGAGACCTGGCAGTAGTCGCGGACGACGGAGAACTCGGCTTCCTGGCATCCGCCGAGGAAGGCCAGGACGGTGAGCCTGGTGGGCTGGTGGAGTATCGGGTCGAGCCCGTTCACTGCGCGCTGCTCATGCTCTGCTCCTTGATTTCTCGATTGGCCATGGTGATGACGCCCCACACGGCCAGGCCGCCGGCCACGCCCGCGGCGGCCATCGCCCATGCCTGGTCGTCCGTGGCCAGCCAGGTGCCGAGCCAGGCCAGCACCGCCAGCAGGATGCTCAGGCCGAGCGCGCGCAGGACGCCCGGCGGGACCTTGGTCTTCTCGATCCGCGCGGCGACGCCGCTGGATCGCATGGCCACCCGCACTATGGCCGCCAGCACCGCCGCGAGGGCGGCCGCGCACAGCGGTATCAGCCACTGCGCCTGCCGCTGGAAGCTCTGCCCGATCGCCGCGCAGTAGACCGCGAGGGTCGCGCCCACCCCGGGGCCGTACCACCAGGGCATCGGCGCGGGTCGCCGGGCCGCGGCCTGCGCGCGGTGGGCGAGCTCGAGCGCCTGCGCGGGCGTGAGCTCCTCGGACTGCTCGGACTGCTCGTGCTGCTTGTCGTCAACCATCGGTTCCCCCGAGCGGACGTGCCTCAGAACCCGGCCTCATGCCGGATCAAGTACTCACACTCTGACACATACTTTCCGCGAGGAAAACTGTTTTTCGACGGACCGTCAACCACCCGCTCAGCAGCGCGGATCGATCTCCTGGAAGGTGGTGTAGTGGTCGGCCGTCCAGTACTGCTCGCCGGTGCCCCCGGTGACGATCCGCCTGGTGCCGCGGTCGCCCGACCCGGGCGTGACCACGGTGAACTCGTGGTAGTAGCCGCTGCTCTGACGGGGCAGCCGACCCTCCCGGTTCTCGAAGACGATGCCGTCCGACCGGTACGGGTAGGGGCCGCCCCGGGCGATCAGGCCGAGGGTGTCGAGGGCCTGCGCGGGCAGCTTCCCCCGGCAGACGTCGGCCAGCGCCGGGTCAGTGGGCACCCAGCTCCCCCGGGCGGTGGGCGACTTGGCCGGGGCTGAGGGTTTGGGTGCGCTCGCGGCCCCGCCGCGGGAGGCGGAAGCGGAGGCGGAGGCGGTGCCCGGGGCGGAAGCAGCGGACGGGGACTTCGCGCTGCTCGCACCGTCCGGTCCGCTCCCGCCGTTCAGCAGGGCGGCGACGCCTGCGGCGATGCCGAGGAGCACCACGGCAACGAGGCTGATCAGGCGGTTTCGGCTGTTCATGGCCCCAGCCTGCCGCATCCGCTCACCCGAACAGGGCACGGCGCACGACACGCCCGGTCGGCGGCGGACGGGCGGGCGGGCGCACGAACGGACGGGCGGACGGGCGGACAAACGGACCGGCGGCCGGACGGACGGGGAAACGCCGCCGGGGCGGGAC
>NZ_JBHUWH010000806.1:0-1892 GCF_042670125.1 Kitasatospora sp. NPDC057198
GGGTTCCGCGCCCCCGCTGTCACGCGGTCAGCGGGGAGAGCTCCACGACGTCCATCCGGGACGGGGTGCCCGGGGCCTTGCCGCAGCTCTCCGGGCGCGGCGGCTCGCTCGCGGACTCGGCGACGACGGCCCGCCAGCGCCGGCCGTCGGCGTGGAGGACGTCGACCGTCCAGGGCGAGCCGCCGGGGTGCTGGTGCAGGGTCAGGGCGTCGGCGGCGCACTCGCCGGTCAGCTTGCGGACGGCCTGCTCGGCGGCCTGGGCCGGACGGGGCCAGTAGGAGCGGCCGCGGGAGTGCGCGGGGACGGTGTGGCCGGCCGCCGTCGCGGCCAGCACCTCCTTCGCGGACTCGGCGGTGAGCCGCCCGTACGCGTAGCCGTGCGGCAGCACCAGCACGGTGGGGGAGAAGCGGTGCCCGCCGAGGTGGGTGACCTCCCAGACCTCGCTGTGCCCGGCCGCGGCGATCTCGGCGGCCAGCGGGCGGCCGAGCAGGGCGCAGCAGCGGTCGCGGCGGCCGTTGGTGCACACCAGGGCGATCGGGCCGCCGACGTGCGGGGCGCCGAAGGAGCCGTGGTCGCCCGCACCGAGGGCGGCGAAGTCGAGTTCCAGCAGTTCGGCGGGGGAGCCGACGTGCCCGCGCCGCACCCACGGGTCGGCGGGGGAGGTGTGGGCGAGCAGCACCTCGTGCCGGGCGGTGGTGTCGGTGTCGGCGTGCCGCCCGGGGCGGCGGATCAGGGCGATCCGGACGCCGGTGCCCTCGGCGGCGCGCTCCAGGGCGGCGCCGAGCCCGGGGTCGAGGTGGCTGCCGGTGAGCGCCTTCGCACCCCAGGGACCGGACTGTTCGAGCAGCAGCCAGGTGGTGGCGGTGGCCGCGGTGGCGCTCAGCGGTTCGGTCAGTTCGTGCGACAGCGTCGTACAGGTGCTCATCCGGCCCACCCTACGTCCGGACGGCCCTCCCGGGCGCGGTGGTGCGGCCACGGAGGGCCGATGGCGGCCGGGCTATGCTGAGCCCGAATGCTGGCAGTTGACGTTCTCTTGGGGGAGTCTTGAATTTCTTCCTGCCTGGTGGGGGTGGTCGGTGAACGGCGTACAGCAGGTGATGCCGGCGGAGGCCCGGCAGCCGAAGCGGCGCTGGCGGCTCGGGCTGCTGCTGTGGTTCGTCCTGCAGTGGGTGCTGATCCCGGCGGAGCTGGTGCTCACGCTGGTGGTGTGGATCCCGTTCCGGACGGTCTACGAGCTCAACGAGGTCGGCAAGGGGCGCGACTGGTTCCTGCTCGGCTGGCTGCGGCTGCTGCTGCGCCCGCTGCACCGCTTCGTCGGCCCGGCCCGGTTCGCCCGGGAGTGGACCAACGACCAGCGGCGCTGGGACGCCAGGCTGGCGGAGATCTGCCGCACCGCGGCCGGGGCGTTCGCGGGCGGCCCGGGCCGCAAGTACGCCTTCCGCGGCTGGGCCAACCTGCGCTGGGGGGTGGGCTTCGACAGCTTCGAGGTGCGCGGGAAGGACTACCGGGGCGTCCGGCCGGAGCCGGTCTTCGCGATCGCCGCGCAGCACGGCCTGTACGTCCACTTCTACGGCTACAGCAGCGATTTCCTGCTGTCGCCGACGCCGATAGAGCGCTCCGCGCCGGAGGCGGAGGGGCAGCAGGCACCCGTGCAGCAGGCCCCCGGGCCGTACCCGGCGGCGCAGTACCCGGCGGGGCAGCAGGCGCCCGGCCAGTACCCGGCACCCGTGCAGTACCCGACGCCCGGCCAGTACCCGGCACCCGGGCAGCAGGCCCCCGGCCAGTACCCAGCGCCCGGCCAGTACCCGGCTCCGGGCCAGTACCCGGCTCCGGGGCAGCAGCCGCCGGGGCAGTACCGCTGAGACCGCCGAAACCGCACTGACGTGAGGGGC
>NZ_JBHUWH010000807.1:0-1886 GCF_042670125.1 Kitasatospora sp. NPDC057198
CGACGACCTGGTCGGCCGGCGGGGCGGTCACCTTCACCGGCTTGTTGAAGTCGCTGTACTGCAGCTTGCCCTGCTCCTTGCCGTCCAGCGCGAGCAGGTAGGGCTCGTCGGTGTTGGCGATGGCCGCCTCCATCGGCGCGCCGTCCTCGTCCTGGATGTCGAGGATGACGGCCTCGACGCCGCCGACCTTCTTGGTGCCGGTCACGGTGCCCTTGTCGTCGAGGCTGCCGTCGTCGTTGCTGCCGATCTTCTGCTGCATCTGGAGGACCATGTCGCAGAACTCGGCGAAGCCGCCGACGTCCTCGCCCTTGCTGGAGGCCAGCCACTTGCCGTTGATCGCGGCGGCGGCCTCCTCCTTGCCCGGGAAGATCGCCTTGAGGAACTCGGCGTCCGGCTTCATCCACACCTTGTCGGCGTTGCGCCGGATCTCCGCCTTGCCCTGGCCCGCGATGCCGACGGTGCCGACGCAGTTGCCGGAGCCGTCCGCGGCGACGGAGAACTCGATGTCGCCCTCGGTGTCCGTCACCTTGGCGGTGAGCTTGGCGCTGGTCAGCTTCTTGCCCGCGGCCCGGGACTTCTCCGTGATCTCCGGCACGGTCAGCTTCTCCAGACCGCCGCCGCCCGCCGCGGCCGACGCGGTGGCCGAGGCCGGGGCCGAGGCCGCGGGAGCGGCGTCGCTCGTCCCGTCGCCGTCGGAGTTGCAGGCTGTCAGGCCGGTGACACCGAGGACGGACAGCACGGTGACGGCCAGCAGCCGGTTCGCACGCATCAGGGTTTCCCTAACTCCTATGACTATCGGATGCGCGAGTCTCCCAGCATGCGAACCGCCCCCTGCAGCCACCTCGGTTTTCTTTACCCTCGCTTTGCTTTCCGTTGCCCGGTGGCAATACCGGCCACCCGGCGGCTCCGGCCGGCCCCGCCGCTCCCGCCGCTCCCGCCGCCGGTTCGCACGCGGCAGGTCTTCCCTGCCCGCGAGACGGCCGGATGCGCGAATCCCCCCGGCGGACACAGCCGCTCCCCCGCCTATACCCGGCCTTTGCACCGGTTTGGCCGTCCGAACCGGCACAAACCAGGGGCGGCCCCGGAGCCGACCCTGACTCCGGGCTCCTCCTGCCCGGGTACCGGTCCGGGGTCGGGATCGGCATCACGAGGGACGCGGGGACGCGGGTCGCGGCGGAAGGATGGAGTCATCACCCGGGCGGAGGGACCGCACCGGGCGCACTCCCCGGAGGAGACGATGAGCAGCCTCGCCCGTCCACGTCACAACCGCGTCATCGCCGGCGTCTGCGCCGGCCTCGCCCAGCGCTTCGGGCTCGCCCCGCGGACGGTCCGGATCCTCTTCCTGGTGTCCTGCCTGCTGCCCGGCCCGCAGTGCCTGGTCTACCTGGCACTGTGGCTGCTGCTCCCCCAGGAGCCGTGAGCCCCGACCGCCCGGGAGGACCTTCGCCGATGGCCACCGACCACGTCCTGCGCGCGCCGTGCACGGCCGTCGCGACCCCGGCGGACGCCGTCGCGGCCCCCGACGGCCTGGAGTCCCGGACCGCGCTGAGCACCCTGGAGGGAATCGGCGCCGACCTGGACGGGATGGACGACGCCGAACGCCGGGAGTTCGCCGGGTCGTTGGAGCGCGTCGCCGCCGCCGGTCCGCCCGAGCCGCGGGAGTGGACCCGCGGCCTGCCCGAGCAGTCGGGCCCGGCGCTCTGAGCACGGCGAAGGGGCCGTTCCCGTGCCGGGAACGGCCCCTTCGCACTCCGCTGGGTCAGCCGCCCAGGCCCGGCAGGCCGGGCAGGCCGGGGGCGCCGCCGCCGGTACGCGACAGGCAGCTCACGGTCCCGACAACGCCGCCGACCGGGCACATGGCCAGGCCCTTTCCCCCCGGCACGGAA
>NZ_JBHUWH010000808.1:0-1863 GCF_042670125.1 Kitasatospora sp. NPDC057198
CGTCCCCGGGAAACGCCGCACGGGCGCGGGAGGGGCCCCGCGCCCGTGCGTGGTGCTCCGTCGGCCGTTACCGGACCGGCTCCAGGATGGCGACGCACTCGAAGTGCTGGGTCATCGGGAACAGGTCGAAGGCCCGCAGCGAGACCGGGCGGTAGCCGCCCTCGCGGAAGAAGGCCAGGTCGCGGGCGAGGGCGGCCGGGTCGCAGGCGACGTAGGCGATCCGGCGGGCCTCCAGGGAGCTGAGGTGGGCGACGGTGTCGCGGCCGGCGCCGGAGCGCGGGGGGTCGAGGACGATCAGGTCGGTGGAGGTGATGCCGGTGCGGGGCAGCAGGGTCTCGACCCTGTCGCACTCGATCCGGACGTGCTCCAGCGCGGCCAGGTTGTGCCGGGCGTCGGCGACCGCCTGCTTGCCGGACTCGATGCCGAGCACCGCGCCCTCCTCGCCGACCCGTTCGGCGAGCGCGCCGGCGAACAGGCCGACGCCGCAGTAGAGGTCGAGCGCGCTCTCGCCCCACTGCGGGTCGAGGCCGGTGAGGACGGCGTCGACAAGGGTGTCGGGGGCCTCCGGGTGGATCTGCCAGAAGCCGCCCTCGGAGACCCGCCAGGTGCGGCCGGCGGCGCGCTCGCGGACGAAGGTGCGGCCGTGGACGCGGTGGAAGAGGTCCTGCTCGTCGATCCGGGCGATGGAGGTCTCCCGGTCGAGCTCGACCAGCGGCAGCTGCTCGCCGGGCCGGGGCCGCAGGATCACCTGGCGGTCGGAGGAGCCGGAGGCGGCGATCGCCTCCACCGCGGCCACCCCGGTCCAGTCGCGGGACTCGACGCCGAGCTCGCTCACCCCGGGCGCGGCGATCAGGCAGCGGTCGATCGGCTGGACGTCGTGCGAGCGGTGCTTGCGCAGGCCGATGCCGCCCTCCTCGTCCACCGCGTACTGGACCCGGGTGCGCCAGGCCGGGACCTCGCCGGCCGGGAGCTTGCCGCCGACCGGTTCGACCGAGCCGTCCCAGCGGGCCTCCTCGGGGGTGAGGCCGGCCAGCTTGGCGAGCTGCTCGGTGAGGACGGCGGCCTTGAGCTTGCGCTGCCCGCCGGGGGTGACGTGCTGCCAGTCGCAGCCGCCGCACTTGCCGGGGCCGGAGAACGGGCAGGGGGCCTCGATCCGGTCCTTGGACGCCTCCAGCACCTCCACCGCGTCGGCCCGCAGGAAGCGGGAGGTGGTGGTGCCCTCGGTGACCAGCGCGACGACCCGCTCGCCGGGCAGCGCGTGCCGGACGAACAGCACCCGCCCGTCGTGCCGGGCCACGCAGTGGCCGCCGTGCGCGACCGGCCCGACCTCGACCTCGTAGCGCTCGCCGACCAGCGGGTCCCCGGTGGGCTGCCGCAGCACCGGCTGCGCGGGGCGCAGCGCCCTGGGCGGGCGCACCGCCCCGGGCCTGCGCCCCTGCCGGGCCGGCTTCTTCGCGCCCTCGCCCTTCGGTGCGCCCTGCTTCGGTGCGCCCTGCTTCGGGGCCCTGTCCTTGGGCGCTCCCGCCGGAGCGGCCTTCGCGGGCTTCGCGGGCTTCTCGGCCTTCGCGGGCTTCTCGGGACGCTGCTCGCCGGGCACCGGCGGCAGGCTGCGGGCGGTGTTGCCCTCCCGGTCGGTGGCCTCCGGGCGGGCGGGCCGGCTGCTCCAGCGCGGGTGCGCGACCTGCCCCGGCTTGGCGCCGGACGTGCGGCCGGGGCGGCCCTGGCGACCGGAGGAGCGGGGCGGGTTGTTGCGGGTCACGGGGGTCGCTTCCTTACGGGAGACAGCGGGACACAAACGGGTGGAGCACCGTGCGGCGGCCACGGGAACGGACGCGACCGCGAACACGGCGGCCCGTGGCGGAC
>NZ_JBHUWH010000809.1:0-1856 GCF_042670125.1 Kitasatospora sp. NPDC057198
AACGGCGCGCCGGGCGGGATACCGCTATTCGGTGGAGGAACCCGCCGCCATGGCCTCGGCCGCGGCGTCCTCCTTCGCCTTCTGGGCGCCGCCCTGGCTGCGGATGATGGCCCGTACCAGGAAGGCGAAACCGATCGCCATCACCAGCGGCGGGACGATCGCGCTGACGTACTCCACGGTTACTCCTCGGTGGTGTCGGACTCGGCCGGGTCGGCGGCCTTTTCGCTCTTCGGGTCGCTCTTCCCGGCCTTTTCCGGCTTCACGAGGGGGAAGAGCACCGTCTCGCGGATGTTCTTGCCGGTGAGCAGCATGATCAGGCGGTCCACGCCCAGGCCGAGGCCGCCGGTGGGCGGCATCGCGTACTCCAGGGCGCGCAGGAAGTCCTCGTCCACCTGCATCGCCTCGACGTCGCCGCCGGCCGCCAGCAGGGACTGCGCGGTGAGCCGGGCGCGCTGCTCGACCGGGTCGATCAGCTCGGAGTAGGCGGTGCCCAGCTCGGTGCCGAAGATCACCAGGTCCCACTTCTCGGCGACGCCCTCGATCGAGCGGTGCTGCCGGGTCAGCGGGGAGACCGAGGTCGGGTAGTCCTTGATGAAGGTCGGCCTGATCGCGTGGTGCTCCAGCAGGCGCTCGATCAGCTCCAGCACGACCTGGCCGTGGTCCCAGGCCGGGTCCAGGTACTGGTCCAGGCCGTTCTTGGCGGCCAGCTCGCGCAGCTCCTCGACCGGGGTGGCCGGGGTGACCTCGGTGCCCAGGCGCGCGGAGATGCCCGGGTAGACCGAGACCTCCTCCCAGGGCTCGGCCAGGTCGATCTCGTGCTCGGTGCCGTCCGGGCCGGTGCCCCGGACCACGGTGGTGCCCAGCGCGTCCCGGGCGGCGTTGACGACGATCTCCCGGATCAGCTCGGCCTGGGTGTCGTAGTCGCCGTACGCCTCGTACGACTCCAGGGCGGTGAACTCCGGGTTGTGGGTGGCGTCCGCGCCCTCGTTGCGGAAGTTCCGGTTGATCTCGAAGACCTTCTCGGCGCCGCCGACCACCAGGCGCTTGAGGTACAGCTCGGTGGCGATGCGCAGGTACAGGTCGATGTCGTACGCGTTGATGTGCGTCACGAACGGGCGGGCGTTGGCGCCGCCGTGGATCGGCTGCAGCATCGGGGTCTCGACCTCGAGGTAGCCGCGGTCCTCGTAGGTGCGGCGGATCGAGCGGATCACCTTGGAGCGCAGCTGGAGCATCTCGCGCGCCTCGGGGTTGACGATCAGGTCCACGTACCGCTGGCGGACCCTCGCCTCCGGGTCGTTCAGGCCCTTGTGCTTGTCGGGCAGCGGGCGCAGGCACTTCGCGGTGAGCTCCCAGCGGTCGACCATCACGCTGAGCTCGCCGCGCTTGGAGGTGATCACCTCGCCCTCGACGCCGACCTGGTCGCCGAGGTCGATGTCGCCCTTCCAGGCGGCCAGCCGCTCGGCGCCCAGCTTGTCCAGGGACAGCATCACCTGGAGGTCGCCGGAGCCGTCGCGCAGGGTGGCGAAGCAGAGCTTGCCGCCGGTGCGGGCCAGGACCACCCGGCCGGTGATGCCGACCCGCTCGCCGGTGGCGGTGTCCGGGGCCAGGTCGGGGTGCTTGTCGCGCAGGTCGGCGATGGTGGTGGTGCGGGGGAAACCGACCGGGTACGGGTCGATGCCGGCCGCCCGGAGCCGGTCCAGCTTCTCGCGCCGGACGCGCATCTGCTCGGGGAGGTCGTCGGTCGCGGGGAGAGTGCTCTGATCGCTCACCCCACCAGGGTAGCCAGGCTCACGGCCTGCTCCGCCACGGGATATCCGGGCGGCCCGGAACGCGCCGGACGCGCCGGTTCCCCGGGC
>NZ_JBHUWH010000810.1:0-1836 GCF_042670125.1 Kitasatospora sp. NPDC057198
GTCCGGGCGCCCTCGGCGGAGTCCGTCCCGTCCGCCGGGCGCAGTCCGACGTAGGCCCGCACCGGGTCCTTGGCGGGGCGGCCGGTGAAGTCGGAGATCCGCGCGGCGGTGGGGGCCCCGCCGACGAAGTCGCGGCCCTTCGCGCCGAGGCCGGCCCAGCTCTCGTAGGAGGCGGGGCTGCCGGAGAGCGTCGACGAGGTCGGCCGGACGACGCCGGGCGTGGTGGCGCGGTCGGCCAGGGCCGCGCCGCGTTCGGCCAGGTCGAGCAGGCCGCGCAGCAGGAAGCCCTCGACGAAGCCGGTCACCAGGACGGCAGCGAGCGCGGCGGCCCCGGCGGCGGCCGCCCAGCGGGGGACGGCCCGGCCGAGGACCCGGCGCAGCCCGCGGGTGCCGAGCCGGACCACCCGGGCGCACAGCACCAGCAGCGTGCCGAGCAGCAGCGCGACGGGGAGCACCAGCGCCCACTGCCACCAGGTGATCCGCGGGTCCATGCCGACGGCCCGCCGCAGGTCGCCCTGCCAGCGCACGCTCCACGCGGTGGTCGTCGCCACCGCCCCGCCGCCGACCGCGGCCAGCGCCCACCAGCCGGCCCGCCGCACCCGTCCGCCGGGCAGCGGACCGCACGCCCCGGCGAGGAACCCGGAGAACGCGCCGAGGCCGTAGCCGAACGCGGCGGTGACCGCCCCGGCGGCGGCCTGCAGGTACCAGGGCCGGGGCAGCAGCGAGGGGGTGAAGGACAGGCAGTAGAACAGCACCGCCCCCGCCGACGCGCTCCAGCTCGGCCACCGCCGTACGATCCGCCGCTCCCCCACCGCCGCCGCCCTCCCGTTCCCGTCCGCCGCTCACCACCCGCACCGGGCACCGGAAACCCCGCACCGAGCACCGAGCACCGAGCACCCGCCATACGTATCTCGCCGACCGCGCCGCCGATCTGACGGGCCGTCCGGCTCCCCCCAATGGCGCAGCGCCGCTGGCCCCGGGTGGCGCCGGGCTCGGACGATGGGGGCGTAGGGCGGACGCATGTCCGGACGCGGGCCGTGGGCCTGCCGGAACGACCGCGGCGCGCACGGGCCCGGCGCGGTTCTGAGCGAAAGGGTGCATCGCGATGCGAGACGCGGAGCGGAACGGTTCGGGCCGGGGGCTGGTCCGGCAGGGGCCGGTGGAGCCGCCGCGCCCGGTGCGGCGGGGCCTGCGGGTGTCGCTGGCGGCGGCCGGGGCGGTCGCCGGGATCACGGTGGTCGCGGCCTGCGGCGGCACCTCGGGCGAGAACCCGGTGCAGGCGGCGATGTCGACGTTCACGGTCGGACCGCCGGAGACGGCGAGCTTCTCCGGGGAGCCGCCGTCCGCCTTCGCGTCCGCGCACGCGTCGGCGCTGGCCTCGGTGTCGGCCGCGGAGGCGTCCGCCTCGGAGCGCGCCGCCTCCTTCGAGGCGTCGGTCAACGCCCAGCTCCAGGCCACCCGGACGAAGGCGGAGCAGGTGCTGGCGAGCGTCCCGGAGACGGGTCAGGCCCCGGGTTCGGGCGACGGCACGTCGGACGTGACACTGACCGGGGTGCCGAACTCGGTCTCCGGCGACCTGAACGCGGCGATGGTCACGGTCACCAACAGCACCCTGGACACCCGCTCCTACGCGATCCAGGTCGACTTCACCGACAGCAGCGGCAAGAGCGTGGACAGCCAGGCGGTCGGCGTGGAGAACCTGGCGGCGGGCGCGACCGCGAACCCGATGGTGTTCAGCAAGGTGCGGGAGACGCGCCTGACGCCGGTGGTGGTGAAGGCGTACCGCTACTGACCGCCCCGCACGTCGAGGCGCCCGCGCGCTCAGCCGGTACCGAG
>NZ_JBHUWH010000811.1:0-1826 GCF_042670125.1 Kitasatospora sp. NPDC057198
GGCGAGTCCGAGCTGCTGACGGCCGGAGCCCATCGAAGGTCCGTGGTGCTGCGTGCCGTAACAGAACCAAAAGCCCACGCGCGCAACGGCAGTGAACCGCTCGCAGCCACGGCCTCGCCGTTCCCCGAGCCCCTGGTTTCGCCTCCCGCCGTTCTTGCCGATCCCCTGAATACCCGCCGCCCTGAATACCCGTCACGATCCCCCGGAGCCACACCCATGTCCCACGCCCCCGCCCGCCACCGCAACCGCACCCGGCTGGCCGCTCTCGCCGCCGCGACCGCGGGTCTCGGTCTGACCGCCTTCGGCCTGCCCGCCCTCGCCTTCGGTGCCGGTGCCGGTGCCCCCACCACCGTCAGTTACGACGCCGGCTCGCTGGACTGGGGCGTGCTGGCGAAGTTCCGCAGTTACGTGACCGGTCCGATCGGTGGCGGCAGTGCCACCACGAGCGGTGGAGCCACCGTCAACCAGGACGGCTCGTACCACTTCAACCTGGCCTCCGCGGGCTACGACACGACGACCCACCGACTGAACGCCACGTTCGAGGGCGGGGTGCGCTTCCTCGCCCACGACGGCGCGCTGGACGTCGCGTTCAGCGACCTGCGGATCAGCACCGAGGGCAGTACCGGCACCCTCATCGCGGACACCGCCTCGAAGGAGACCGTCGGCGCGGCCGCCCCGACCCTCCGCGAGGACGTCCCGCTGGCGACCTTCACCGTGGCCCGCGGCACCACCAACGGCGGGGCCACCGCGGCCACCCTGACCGCCGAGGGCGCGAAGACGTTCGCCGGGTTCTACCCGGCGGGCACCGCCCTGGACCCGCTGTCGATCGTCCTCGAGCAGACGCCCGCCCCGTCGCCGTCCCCCTCCACCTCGGCCGAGCCGTCCGCCGGGCCTTCGACCGAGCCCTCGACGGAACCGTCCACCGAGCCGTCCGCCTCCCCCTCCTCCGCTCCCTCCGCTTCCTCCTCGCCCGAGCCCTCGCCCTCGCCCTCCGCATCCGCGTCCGCCTCCACCCCGACGGGCAACGAACTGGCGGTCGTGGACGGCCGGTTGGAGTGGAAGGTGCAGGAGGACTTCCTGGCCTACGTGACGGGGCCGATCGCCGCGGGCAAGGTGGAGTTCGGCGGCGGCGCGGCCGGGTTCGGGTTCGGGTCGGGCAGCGGCAGCTACCGGACGGACACCCACGCGCTGTCGGCGGACTTCGCCGGGTCGGTGCGCTTCCTCGGCCACCGGGGGGCCGACGGTCAGTACCGGTTGGACACCGTGCTGTCGAAGCTGGGCATCCGGGTGGACGCCTCCGGCGCGTACCTGGTGGCGGACGTGACCGCCAAGTCCCTCTCCGGCGGGGAGCCGGTCAGGCTGTCCGGGGCCCGGGTCGCCGAACTGGACGTGTCGAAGGCCGACTTCACCCCGGTCGACGGCGTGGTGACGCTGCGCCAGGTCCCGGCGACGCTGACGGCCGAGGGCACGCCGGTGTTCGGGCAGTACGAGGAGGGCAAGGCGCTGGCCCCGGTGACCGCGGTGCTCTCCTTCAACCGCTCCGCCACCCTGCCGTCCGCCTCCGACTCCCCCTCCACCTCCACCTCCACCGGGAGCGGCACCAGTGCCACCACCGGTGGTGCCACCCTCACCACCTCCGGTGCCGACGGCGGTGAACTGGCCTACACCGGTGGCGGCACCGGCACCGTCCCGCTGCTGGCGACGGCGGCCGGGCTGCTGCTGGTCGGCGGGGCGACCACCGTCCTGGCGCGCCGCCGCTCCTCCTCCGCCGCCACCTCCACTACCCGCGCCGCCGAGTGATCGGAGCGGACGCGTCGGGCCCGCAC
>NZ_JBHUWH010000812.1:0-1799 GCF_042670125.1 Kitasatospora sp. NPDC057198
GCCGCACCGGCCGCCGGGCCACCCGCCGCCCGCCGCGGGGCGGGCCTGCCGTCAGTCCTCGTCGGGGCCGTTGATCGCGCCGCCCGCCCCGGCGGCGTCCACCGCGGCGGTCATGTCCTCCTTGAGGTGGATCACGCCGTAGTGGTAGCCGTGCCGGCGGTAGACCACGCTCGGCAGCCCGCTGTCCTTCTCCTGGAACAGGTAGAAGTCGTGGCCCACCAGCTCCATCGCGTACAGCGCCTGGTCCAGCGACATCGGCGCCGCGGCGTGGGTCTTCTCGCGGACCACCAGCGGCCCGTCGCCCTCCACCTCCAGGTTCCCCGCGACGGTCTTGCGGGCCGTGCCGTTGGTGCTCGGGGCGGCCTCGGTCGCGGGCAGGTCGGCCAGCGCGGCGGTCGCCGCGGCGACGCTGACCGGCGTCCGCCCGTTGACCCCGCCCTTGTGCACCCGGCGGCGGTCGGCGGACTTGCGCAGCTGCGCCTCCAGCTTCGCGGAGGCCAGGTCCAGCGCCGCCCACGGGTCGCTGGCGGACGCCTCGGCCCGGATCACCGGACCGCGGCTGCGGAGGGTGATCTCCACCCGGTCGGCGCGGTCGGCCTGGCGCGGATTGGGCTCCTTGGACACCTCGACGTCCAGGCTGATCGCCTTGGTGTCGAACTTCTGGACCTTCTCCAGCTTCTCGGCCACGTGCTCGCGGAACCTCTTGGGCACCTCGGTCTTGCGGCCCTTGACGACGATGTCCACGCAGAACTCCGATCCCTCGTGCTGACCGGCCCGGAGTGCGTCCCGAACCGGCGTGAGACCCAGCCGGACCAGTCGGTCGCCGCCCCCGGACTCCGCCCGGGGAACCCGCGAGGACCACCGGCCCTTACCTCACTTCCTCCCCACCAGGAGCGTTCGAAACCCCTGGGAACCTCATGCAACACCTGACGCGGGGATCTCGCCTCTCCAGTCGAACGAACGTACCGGCGTCCGGTCGGCGGTCCGGCTGTTCCCCCCTGTCTACCCACCTACGGGTGAAACACCGGTGAACGGCTGGACAACACGCCCGGCACCGCCCACCGTATGGCTGATGTCGCCGACCGGCGAGCGTTCCGGAGGGGTTCCGTGACGAGCCGCAGCACCGCCCACCAGCCCGGATCCGGCCCCGCCCAGGTCCTCGCCGCCCTGCTCGAACTGCTGCTCCCGGCCCGCTGCGCCGGCTGCGGGAGCGGCCTCAGCGGCCTCTGCCCGCCCTGCCGCGCGCTGCTCGACGGGGCCGCCGCCGGCCCGGCCGGGCCGCACCGCCCGCCGCCCGGCCTGCCCCCGGTGCACGCCGCCGCCCCCTACGCCGGGCCGGTGCGCCACCTGCTGCTCGCCCACAAGGAGCGCGGGGCGCTGCGGCTGGCCGCCCCGCTCGGCGCCGCGCTGGCCGCCGCCGTGCGCTCGGCCACCGGCGCGGGCGCCGCCCCGCTGCTGCTGGTGCCGGTGCCCTCGGCGCGCGCCGCCACCCGGGCCCGCGGCCACGACCCGACACTGCGGCTGGCGCGGGCCGCCGCCCGCGAACTGCGCCGCGGCGGCGTGGCCACCCTGGTCGCGCCGGTGCTGCGGCACAGCCGCCCGGTCGCCGACCAGGCGGGCCTGGGCGCGGCCGAGCGGCACCGCAACCTGGACGGGGCGCTGGCGGTGCCGGCCCGGCTGGCCGGGCGGCTGGCCGGGCACCGGCTGGTGCTGGTGGACGACCTGGTCACCACCGGGGCGAGCCTGGCCGAGGCGGCCCGGGCGCTGCGCGCGGCGGGCTGCCCGCCGCGGGCGGCGGC
>NZ_JBHUWH010000813.1:0-1792 GCF_042670125.1 Kitasatospora sp. NPDC057198
GTACCTGCCGGGCCGTTGGATGCCGCATCCGGGCACCGGCCGCCGGGCCGCCGACCCGACCCGACCCGGCCCGGGGGGCGTTCGACGCGGACGGCCGGTCGGCCGTCGCGCTCGGCACCCGGCCGGGCGTCAGGGTGCCTCGGCGAGCCGGGTGAAGAACTCCCGGACGTCCCCGGCGAGCAGGTCGGGCGCCTCCATCGCGGCGAAGTGCCCGCCCCGGTCGAACTCCGACCAGTGCCGGACGTCGTAGCGGCGCTCGACCAGTGGGCGGACGGCCAGGGTGATGTCGTGCGCGAAGACCGCGACGCCGAGCGGGACGGGGCAGGGGGTGGCGCCGCGCGGGGTCTCCCGGGTGAGGCGGGCGGAGGAGGCGGCGGTGGCGGTCAGCCAGTACAGGCTGACGTCGGTGAGCAGGCGTTCGTCGTCGACGGGGGCGGCCGGGTCGGTCCAGTGCGCGAAGCGTTCGGCGATCCAGGCGAGTTGGCCGACCGGGGAGTCGGTGAGGGCGTAGCCGAGCGTCTGCGGGGCGGTGGCCTGGAGGGACTGGTAGGGCGGCCGGCTGGCCTGGAGGGCGCGGACGGTGTCGAGCCGGGCCTCGTCGGCGGCGGAGAGCGGTCCGGCGTCCGGGTCGGGCGGCAGCGGCAGGTAGGTGACGTGGACGCCGGCCACCCGGTCGGGGGCGTGCGCGGCGAGGGCGGTGGAGATGCCGGCGCCGAAGTCGCCGCCGTGGGCGCCGTAGCGCTCGTAGCCGAGGCGGTGCATCAGTTCGGCCCAGGCGCGGGCGACCCGGGCAACGTCCCAGCCGCGTTCGCGGGTGGGGCCGGAGAAGCCGAAGCCGGGGATGGACGGGACGACCAGGTGGAAGTCCCGGCGCAGCGGTTCGAGGACGTCCAGGAACTCCAGGAAGGAGCCGGGCCAGCCGTGGGTGAGGATCAGCGGGAGGGCGTCGGGGTTGTCGGCGCGCAGGTGCAGGAAGTGGATCCGCTGGCCGTCGATCTCGGTGGTGTGGTGCGGGAGTTGGTTGAGCCGGGCTTCGTGGGCGCGCCAGTCGTAGCGGGTGCGCCAGTGCTCGGCGAGTTGCCGGAGGCGGGCCAGCGGGAAGCCGTAGTCCCAGCCGGCGCCGTCGATCTCGTTGGGCCAGCGGGTGCGGGCGAGGCGGTCGGCGAGGTCGTCGAGGTCGGCCTGCGGGACGTGGATGCGGAAGGGCTCGATCATGGGGGTCACCTCGTGGTGTGTGCGGCGGCACGATCGTTAGTGCCACAAACGTTTGTCGCACTAATGAAGGTAGACTGTTAGTGGCACTAACGCAACAGTGGGAGGACCCGAGCATGAGCCCCGCCCCCGAGGACGCCACGCCCGAGCGGCTGCGCACCGTCCCCAGCCGCCTGCTGGCCGGGGCCGCCGCCGCGGCCGACCGGCTGGTGGGCGAGCGGCTGGCCGCCGAGGACGCCCGCAAGTGGCACTTCGCGGTCCTGGTCGCGCTCGCCGAGACCGGCCCCGCCAGCCAGGCCGAACTCAGCCGCCGCACCGGCGTCTACCGCAGCGACATGGTCGCCGTGCTGAACGAGCTCGCCGACGGCGGCTTCCTGGTCCGCGACCCCGACCCGGTCGACCGGCGCCGCAACGTCGTCACCCTCACCCCCGCCGGCCGCGCCCGGCTGCACCGGCTGGACGCCCAGGTCACCGCCGCCCAGCAGGACCTGCTCGCCCCGCTCTCCCCCGCCGAGCAGGCCGAACTCGTCCGCCTGCTCACCCTGCTGAACGCCCGTCACCGCCCCTGTCTCTTATACAC
>NZ_JBHUWH010000814.1:0-1784 GCF_042670125.1 Kitasatospora sp. NPDC057198
GTTCGACGGCCGTGCTGCGCGGAGCTGCGCGTTTCCGGTTCCGAACGCGCACGTGCGTGCTGGATTCCGGTCCGGGCCCGGCGCGGACGCGCAACAAGCAGGATCCCTGCACATTGCACATGCTGCATCGCCGACAACGGTTCGACTGTCAGGTTTGTTATCAGACCCGCTGACTATTGCCGCTGGGTGAACAGTGGACTATACCTTTGCAGCATCATCACACCGCCTCTGACCGGCACCTTCGCCGCTGGGCACCTTTCGGGCCATGGGAGTTGACGTGCCGTCAGCTTCGGTCCGCTTCTTCTGGAACTGAGGGGTTAGGGCACTCATGGGCTCTGCAACTGAGTACAACCGTCGCGACCTGTTCAAGCGCGCGGCCGCGATCACCGTCCTCGCGGCGGGCGGCACCTCGCTGCTCGCGGCCTGCGCCGGCGGTTCCGGCAGCAGTGACAGCAAGTCGGGTGCCTCCCCGACGGTCGGCAGCGACAGCACCAACCCGTTCGGCGTGAAGGCCAGCGACGCGCTGGACGTCGTGATCTTCAAGGGCGGCTACGGCGACGACTACGCCAAGGTCTTCGAGGACGCCTACAAGAAGGCGTACGCCGGTGCGAACGTCTCGCACCTCGGCACCCAGGAGATCAGCGGCAAGCTCCAGCCGCGCTTCAACGCCGGCAGCCCGCCGGACGTCTTCGACAACTCCGGCGCCCAGGCCATGAAGGCGGACGTCCTGGTCAGCGCCGACCAGCTGACCGACCTGACGGTGCTGCTGGACGCCCCGTACCTGGACGACCCGACCAAGAAGATCCGCGACGTCCTGCTGCCCGGCACCATCGAGCAGGGCACCATCAACGGCAAGATGTACTCGCTGAACTACGTCTACACCGTGTTCGGCCTGTGGTACTCCGCCAAGCTCTTCAAGGACAAGGGCTGGGCCGTCCCGAAGACCTGGGACGAGTTCATCACCCTCTGCGGCACCATCAAGGCCGCGGGCATCTCCCCGTTCGCGCACCAGGGCAAGTACCCCTACTACGCGAACTACATCATCTTCAGCCTGATCGCCAAGCAGGGCGGCCAGGACCTGGTCAAGAAGATCAACGCCTGTGACGCGTCGGCCTGGGACGACCCGGCGGTGCTGGCCGGCGTCACCGCGTTCAACAAGATCATGGAGGGTGACTTCCTCCTCCCCGGCACCAACGGCATGACCCACACCGAGTCGCAGACCGCCTGGTGCCAGGGCAAGGCCGCCTTCATCCCGTCCGGCTCCTGGCTGGAGAACGAGATGCTGGCCTCCACCCCGGCCGACTTCGACATGGCCTTCCTGCCCGTCCCGTCGCTGCCCGGCGACAAGCTGCCCGCCACCGCCCTGTGGGCCGGCGCCGGCGAGCCCTTCATGGTGCCGAGCAAGGCCAAGAACAAGGCCGGCGGCCTCGAGTTCCTGCGCATGATGCTGACCAAGGACGGCTCCTCCAAGTTCGTGGCCACCGCGAACTCGCTGACCGTCCTGAAGGACGGCGTCAACGCCGACGTCCAGCTCAAGCCGGGCACCAAGTCCTCGGCCGTGGCGGTCAAGGCGGCCGGCGACGTCACCTTCAGCTTCAGCTTCCAGGACCTGCAGACCGCGTTCGACGCCGAGGTCGAGAACGCCACCAACGAGCTGGTCAACAAGCGCATCAGCCCGGCGGAGTGGGTCGCCCGCGGCAAGGCCGCGACCTCCAAGAAGGTCTGACCCCCGGTAGGCCGACGGCCTGACACCGCAAGGCCGGGGTCCGCGCGCGGACCCCGGC
>NZ_JBHUWH010000815.1:0-1784 GCF_042670125.1 Kitasatospora sp. NPDC057198
GTCGTGGCGGGCGGCGGCCCGGCGGGTGCGGCCGCCGCCCTCGCCCTGGTCCGGGCCGGCCGGACGGTGCTGCTGGCCGACGCCGGACGCGGCCCGGCCCCGGTCGGCGAGGCGCTGCCGGCCGCGGCCCGCGCCCTGCTGCGCGACCTGGGCGCGGACGGCGCCCTGGCGGACGGCCACCTCCCCTGCCCGGCCAACCGCTCCGCGTGGGGCGGCCCGGCGCTCGCCTCGACCGACAGCATCCTCGACCCGCACGGCCACGGCTGGCACCTCAACCGCCCCCGCTTCGACCGCCACCTGCGCGCCCGCGCCCGCGCCCAGGGCGTCCGCCTCGCCGAGCGCACCGCCGCGCGCCCGCTGGCCCGCACCCCCGACGGCGGCTGGACGGTGCGGCTGGGCGAGCAGGGCGCCGTCCGCTGCCGGTGGCTGGTGGACGCCACCGGCCGCCGGGCCGCCGTCGCCACCGCCCACGGGGCCCGGCGGCTGGTCGGTGACCGGCTGCTCGCCGTCCACCTCACCCTCGGCCCCGCCGCGGGAGGGGCCGACACCACCACCACGGTCGAGGCGGCCCCCGACGGCTGGTGGTACACCGCACCGCTGCCCACCGGCCGCCGCCTGCTCGCCTGGTACACCGACGCCGACCTGCCCGCCGCCCGGACCGCCCTGCCGTCCGGCCTCGCGGCCACCCGGCACGTCGGCCCCCTCGCCGGTGCCCACCCGTGGCCCCCCGGCACCGCGCCCCGGCGCGCGCCCGCCCACACCGCGCACCTCGACACCGTGCACGGCGACGGCTGGACGGCGGCCGGGGACGCCGCCGCCGCGTTCGACCCGCTGTCCTCGCAGGGCATCCTGACCGCCCTGTTCACCGGCCTGCGGGCCGGACAGGCCGTACACGCCCACCTGGACGGCGACCCGGACGCACTGCCCGGCTACGCCCGCGACGTCGCCGCCGTCCGCTCGCTCTACCTGCGCAACCACCGCACCCACTACGCCGCCGAACAGCGCTGGCCCGACCGGCCGTTCTGGCAGCGCCGCCACACCCCCACCGCCCACGAGGAGACCCCCGCATGAGCACCGAGCACCTGCCCGACACCCTGAGCGCCGACGCCGCCGACCGGCACGGCCACCGCTTCCTGCTGATCGGCCGGAAGAAGGTCTTCAGCTACCACCTGGGCCTGTACGAGGTGCCGGTCCACGCCTTCCAGCTGATCACCTCCTTCGACCTGCCCACCGCCCTGCTCGACACCTACCTGGCGGACCTCGCCGCGCACGAGGACCAGCAGGTCCACTACTCGCTGTTCTCCGAGGGCCACTGGCCGCTGAGCGAGATCACCGGGGGCACCCGGACCTCGCTGCCGGTCGAGTTGGAACGCGTCACCATCGACGCCCAGGGCAAGCGGAAGTTCACCCCCCTCCTGGACGCCGTCGACGCCGGCTGCCGCAAGGACGACGTGGTGCACTACCGGCCGCTCGTCCGCGACGCCGGCTACCCCGACTTCCTGACCGAACTGGTCTTCGGCCAGGGCGACGAGGTCCACCTCGCCCACGCCCTGGCCGGCGCCCCGAACTGGGACGAGGTGGTCACCACCGTCGACCCGCAGGGCTTCCGGCCCGCCGACCTGGCCCCCGCGGCCACCCTCACCGTCCCCACCGTCAAGGACCCGCACGCCGCCGTCCCGAAGAGCCCGCTGGCCTCCGGCACCCGCTACGAGGGGAGGATCGGCGAGCGCGCCGTCTCCTTCACCGTCGGCCGCCAGGGGTGGTGGAACCACACCTCCCTCAAC
>NZ_JBHUWH010000816.1:0-1782 GCF_042670125.1 Kitasatospora sp. NPDC057198
CACGTTGACCGCGTGCTGCCGGGCCAGCGCGGCCGGGTCCGCCTCCCCGGCGACGGGCCCGGGGGTGATCACGCCGGCGTTGTTGACCAGCACGTCCAGCCGTCCGAAGTCCTCGGCGACGGCGGCCACCAGGCGCTCGACCTGCGCGGCGTCCCCCTGGTCGGCCCGGTACGCGGCGGCCCGCCGTCCGAGCGCCTCGATCCGCCGCACCACGTCCGCGGCGCGCGGCGCCGAGCCGCTGTGGCTGATCGCGACGTCCGCGCCGGCGGCGGCCAGGGCGAGGGCGGTGGCGGCGCCGATGCCGCGCGAGCCGCCGGTGACCAGGGCGGTGCGGCCGGCCAGCGCGTCGGGCGCGAAGACGGCGGTGGTCGGGTGCGTCATGTCGGGTTCCCCTCCGAGTTCTGTACCGTGTGGTACACATCGGGGACGCTACCATATCGATCGGTACACAATCGCGGTGCCCGATCGCGGCCGACCGCACGAACTCCCGGGGAGGCAGGGCGACATGACGGGCCGTCCGCGCACGTTCGACCTCGACGAGGCCCTGGAGCGCGCCATGCGGGTGTTCTGGCGGCACGGCTACGAGGGCACCGCGCTCTCCGACCTGACCGCCGCGATGGGCATCAACCGCCCCAGCCTGTACGCGGCGTACGGCAACAAGGAGGCGCTGTTCCGCCAGTGCCTGGACCGCTACCACCGCGGCCCGGCCCGGCACGTCCGGGAGGCGCTGGCCGCGCCGACCGCCCGGGGCGTCGCCGAACGCCTGCTGCGCGGCACCGTCGAGGTGGTCACCCGCGAGGAGGGGCCCGGCTGCCTGCTGGTGCACGGCGCGCTGGCCACCGGTCCGGGCGCGGAGGGGGTGCGCGCCGAGAGCGCGGCCCGCCGCGCGGCGCACCGGGAGGCCCTGCGCGCCCGCTTCGAACTGGCCGTCCGGGTCGGCGAGTTCCCGCCCGGCACCGACGCCGCGGTGCTCGCCGACCACCTGGCCACCCTCACCTACGGCCTCGCCGTCCAGGCCACCGAGGGCCTCCCGCCCGCGCACCTGCACCGGATCGCCGCGCACGCCCTGGCCCACTGGCCGCACTGACCCCGGCCGCACCCCGCGCAGCACCCACCGCGTCCGCGCGCCCCCGTAGCATGACGACACGGACCGATGTCGGGGGGGCATGTGTCGAAGGGGCTGCGGGGTCGCCGCCGGAAGGACCGTCGCGGGCGGGCGGCCGGGAGGCGGGTGCGGGGCGTGCTCTGCGCCGTGTCCGCGGTGTTCCTGGCGGCGAGCGGCTGCGGGCCGTCGGAGCTGTCGGTCGGCCGGGCCCGGGTGAAGGTCGGGGAGTACACCGCCGCGGTCCTGGCCGTGCTGCCCGCCACCGCCAGGACCACCTCGACGCTGACGGACCAGAACGCGTGCGGGCACCCCGACCCCGGGGCGGCGCAGAACTACGAGGTCTACGCCGCCTACGACCTGTCGGGGGTGGCACCGTCCGAGGTGGAGCGGGTCTTCGACGCGGTGCGGGAGCGGCTCGCGACCGAGGGGTTCGCGGTCACCGGGCGGACCGCCCAGCGGCTGGAGCTGACCAATTCCTCGAACGGTTTCACCGCGTCGGTGGACACCCGCGGCGTCGGCCCGCAGGTGCACGGGGCCGACACGCTGAGCCTGGTCGTGCTCTCCTCCTGCGCCCGGCCCGACAGCACCCCGGGCCCGTAGTGGCGCCGGCCGGGAACGCGGACATTGACCGGCGGCCTCACTCCCGGGTCTCTCACCGTCATCGCGTCCCGCCCGCA
>NZ_JBHUWH010000817.1:0-1777 GCF_042670125.1 Kitasatospora sp. NPDC057198
GTGCGCCGGGGGCGGCCGGCGGGCCGTCAGTCCTCGTCCGCGGCGCGGAGCCGCGCGACCTCGGCGGCCAGCCGGGCGCCGTACTCGGGGTCGGCGGCGTGGAAGTGGGCGAGGTTCTTCTCCACCACGTCGTCCCGGCCGACCTGGGCCAGCGAACCGGCCAGGTTGGCGATCAGCCGGGCCCGCTCGTCCTCCGTCATCAGCCGGTAGAGCTCGCCGGCCTGGAAGAAGTCGTCGTCCTTGCTGTGCGCGGGTGTGGCGTAGGTGCCGGTGTGGCCGGAGACCGGCTGCGGGGCGTGCAGCGGCTCGTCGGTCTGCGCCGGGCCGCCGTGCGAGTTGGGCTCGTAGTTCTTGTTCCGGCCGTTCGGGTTCAGCGCGCCGAGGCCGTCCTGCCCGTAGTTGGCGGCCCCCGCCGCGCGCGGCGCGTTGACCGGCAGCTGGGTGTGGTTGACGCCGAGCCGGTAGCGCTGGGCGTCGGCGTACGCGAACAGGCGGCCCTGGAGCATCTTGTCGGGCGAGGGGCCGATGCCGGGCACGAAGTTGTTCGGCGAGAACGCGGCCTGCTCGACCTCGGCGAACACGTTCTCCGGGTTGCGGTTGAGCACCAGCCGGCCGACCTTGACCAGCGGGTGGTCGGCGTGCGGCCACACCTTGGTCAGGTCGAACGGGTTGAACCGGTAGTCCGCGGCGTCCTCCACCGGCATCAGCTGCACGTACAGCGTCCAGGACGGGAACACCCCGCGCTCGATCGCCTGGTGCAGGTCGCGCTGGTGGCTGTCGGCGTCCCCGCCCGCGGTCTCGGCGGCCTGGGCGGCGTCCAGCGAGCGGATGCCCTGGTTGGTCTTGAAGTGGTACTTCACCCAGTGCGCCCGGCCCTCGGCGTTGACCCACTGGTAGGTGTGCGAGCCGTAGCCGTTCATGTGCCGGTACGAGGCCGGGATGCCGCGGTCGCCGAACAGCCAGGTGATCTGGTGCGTGGAGGCCGGCGAGTGCGCCCAGAAGTCCCAGACGTTGTCCGCCTCCTGGATGCCGGTGTACGGGTCGCGCTTCTGCGAGTGGATGAAGTCCGGGAACTTCAGCGGGTCCTTGATGAAGAACACCGGGGTGTTGTTGCCGACCAGGTCGTAGTTGCCCTGCTCGGTGTAGAACTTGACGGCGAAACCGCGCGGGTCGCGCACCGCGTCGCTCGCGCCCAGCGCGCCCGCCACGGTCGAGAAGCGCAGGAACAGCTCGGTGCGCTTGCCGACCTGCGAGAGGAACGCCGCCCGGGTGTACCGCGAGACGTCGTCGGTCACCTCGAAGTACCCGTACGCGCCCGACCCGCGGGCGTGCACCACCCGCTCCGGGATCCGCTCCCGGTTGAACCGGGCCAGCTTCTCCAGCAGGTGCTGGTCCTGCACCAGCAGCGGGCCGTACTCGCCGGCCGAGGCGCTGTTCTGGTTGTCGGCGACGGGCGCGCCGGACTCGGTGGTGAGGGTTCTGGGCACAAGTGGTCCTTAATTCGGAAATCGAGAGGGGAAACGAACCAGGGGCTCGGCAGGGCGCGCACACACAGGGGCCCGGGGAACTGTCGGCAGACGAGCATGCACAATCAGGGGCCCGGGGAACGGCGGGTCCGTGCTGCTGGCGGCCGGAGCCCATCGAAGGTTCGTGCTGCTGCGTGTCTTGAACGGAACCGGAAGCAGATGCGCGCTCCGGCAGTGCACCGTCAGCAGACTGGGCCTCGCCGTTCCCCGAGCCCCTGGCGGGGCTCTTCGCCGTTCCCCGAGTCCCTGAA
>NZ_JBHUWH010000818.1:0-1768 GCF_042670125.1 Kitasatospora sp. NPDC057198
GACAGGTGCTCGGCTCCCCGGCCGCGCCGCGCGGCTGAGCGGATCAGCCCGCGGCGGTGAGCATGGCGTCCATGTCGAAGACCTGGGCGGCCGGCGGGGCGGTCACCGCCACCGGCTTGTCGAAGTCGCCGAACCGGATGTCGCCCGAACCGTCCGAACCGGAGCCCACCACCGAGAGCAGGTGGGGCTCACCGGTGGTGGCGATCGCGGCGTCCATCGGGTCGCCGCTCCCCTCGTCCTTCACCTTGAGGACGACCGTCCCGGCGCCGCCGACCTGCTCGGTGCCCGCCTTGGCGGCGCTGCTGTCCGGCGAGCCGTCCTCCAGCAGGCCGACCTTCCGCTGCCCCTCCAGGCCCATCTCGCAGAACCAGCCGAAGCCTTCGCTGTCGCTGATGCCGGCGCCCTCGCCGGTCAGCCACTTGCCGGCCATCGCGTCGGCCACGGCGGTGTTGCCCTCGGGCACGATCAGCCCGAGGAAGCCGGCGTCCGGCTTGAGCCACTTCTTGTCGCCGACGCCCAGGATCTCCGCCTTCCCCTTGCCGTCGACGGTGAAGGTGCCGGAGCAGTTGCCGGAGGAGTCGGCGGCGACGGACCCGCTGACGTCGCCGTCGGTGCTCTTCATCGTGAAGGTCGTCCTGACGCTGGTGAGCTTCCCGCCCGCGGCCCTGGTCCGCTCGAGGATCTCCCCGGCCGACAGCGCCGCCAGCCCGCCGTCCGCCGCGGCCGGGGAGGACGTGGCGGAGGCGGCGGAGGCCGGAGCCGACGCCGACGCGGCGGGCGCGGCGTCCTTCTTGCCGTCGCCGCCGGAGTCGCAGGCCGCCAGGCCGGTGACACCGAGCACGGACAGCACGGTCACGGCCAGCAGCCGGTTGGTACGCATCAGAGTTTCCCTGTTCTCGTCACATCGGGGTGGATCAACTGTCCCTGGCCGCGCCGAAGTCGATGACCTGGCCGGCCGGCGGGGCGACCACCTTCACCGGCACGTCGAAGTCACTGAACCGCATGTCGCCCTGGCTGTCGCTCTTCGCCGAGAGCAGGTGCGGCTCGCCCTCGTCGGCGAAGGCGTACTCCTCGCCCGGCCGCCGGACGAGCACGGCCTTGACGCCGTCCAGTTGTTCGGGGCCGGAGACGGTGCCGGCGCCCTCGAAAGCCTTCCCCCGCTGCAACTCCAGAGCCGTGTCGCAGAACTGGGCGAAGCCGCCGATGTCCTCGCCCTTGCCGGTCGCCAGCCACTTGTCGCCGACCACGGCGGTGTAGTCGTCCTTCCGGCCCGAATCGACCACCTTGTCGATGAACTCGGCGTCCGGCTTCAACCACACCTTGTCGGCGATGCGCCGGAATTCCGCGCTGCCCTTGCCCGCGATCGCCATGGTGCCCACGCAGTTGCCGGAGTCGTCGCTGGAGAAGACGGCCTTCATCCGCCCCTCGGGGATCTTCAGGTCGGCGGTGAACTTGACGCTGGTCAGCTTCCTGCCCGCGGCTTGGGACTTCTTCTCGATCTCCGCCGCCGTCAGCCCCTCCAGGCCGCCGCCCGCCCCGCTCGGCGAAACGGACACGGACACCGAGGCGGAGGCGGAGGCCGGCACGGTCGCGGCGGCCGGGGTGGACGCGGCGGGTGCGGCGTCGTTCTTCCCGCCGCCGTCGGAGTCGCAGGCCGTCAGACCGGCGACACCGAGGACGGACAGCACGGTCGCGGCCAGCAGCCGGTTCGTACGCATGGCTTCCCCACTTCCTGTGATGATCGCGGGGATTCTCGCAGGGCCCGCAC
>NZ_JBHUWH010000819.1:0-1763 GCF_042670125.1 Kitasatospora sp. NPDC057198
GTATTCGTCGAGCTGGAACGGCTCCCGCTGACCCCGAACGGGAAGGTGGACCGCAAGGCCCTGCCCGAGCCGGAGTCGCACCGGCGGGATCTGGCGCAGGAGTTCGTGGCACCGCGAACCGAAGCGGAACGAGTGATAGCCGCGATCTGGTCGAACATCTTGGGTATCGCGGAGGTCGGCGTCCACGACAACTTCTTCGAGCTCGGCGGGCATTCGCTGCTGGCGACGCAGGTGGCGTCACGGCTACGTGATCACTTCCACCTCGAAGTTCCTGTTCGGACCGTCTTCAGTAGTCCGACGATCGAGTCGTTGGCCGTCACAGTCGGCCGGGCGGTGCTCCGTGCCATTCGCGCGTAGGCAACGAGCAGTACGACATCGAGGGCAAGCACAGGAAGGGAGAGAAAATTGAAGAAGCCACCGGGTGAACGTCTGCGCTGGAACAGGGACTTCGCGCTGCTGTGGAGCGGGCAGGCACTCTCGCAGCTCGGAACGCAGATGGATGTCATCGCGTACCCGTTGTTGGTCCTTGCGATCACGGGGTCACCGAGTTGGGCCGGAGTAGTGGGGTTCGCACAGACGATTCCGTTCCTGCTGTTCGCACTCCCGGCCGGTGCTCTGGTAGACCGCTGGGACCGGCGCCGAGTGATGATTTTCTCGGATGGAACACGCTGTCTCCTCCTCACGTTTCTGGTGGTCGCAATTGCAACTGGCTGGGTCGGTCTGCCCCTTGTGGTAGCGGTGGCGTTCGCCGAGGCAGTGCTCGGGATCTTCTTCAACATCGCCGGCCAGGGAGCGGTTCGATCGCTGGTTCCGAAAGAGTTCCTCGGGGTAGCCGCAGCCCGACTGCAGGCGCGGGATGCGACAGCCGCCCTGGTGGGTGGTCCAGTGGGCGGGGCGCTGTTCGGAGTGCACCGGGTGCTGCCATTTGTCGGCGATGCACTGTCGTACCTCTTCGGTGCCGTCAGTACGCTGTTGATCAAGCAACCTTTCCAGGAAACTGCCCGTACGAAGCCCGAAAGCATCGTGGCCGCTGTCAAGGCCGGCCTGCGCTTTGCATGGCGCGAGCCGTTCATCCGCGCGAGCGCACTGATGGGGGGTGCTGCCAACACCATCGGGTCGGCAGTGGTACTGCTATCCATCATCATTGCCAAGGAGAACGGTTCGTCACCGACAAGCATCGGCGCACTGTCGGCGCTCATCGGGCTCGGTGGCATTCTGGGTGCACTCGCAGTTCCAGTACTGCAGCGTCGACTGTCGAAGACGGCGATTTTCGTTGGAGTCGGCTGGTGGTGGGTGCTGTTGATCCCTTTGATGGCGTTCACCGGAAACCCCTATCTGCTCGGCCTGATCGGTGCCGCGCTCACGTTTCCGTTCTCGACCTGGAACGCCGTGGCGTTCGCCAGGGTGGTTGGGCTGACGCCTGATGGGATATTCGGGCGAGTGCAGAGCGTGAACCAACTGATCTCGCGGGCCATGACGCCGCTGGGACCGCTGGGTGCCGGTATCGGATACGCAATTCTTGGCCCGATTCCTACAGTGCTGGTGCTGGTGGCTCTGACACTGATCATGGCACTCGGCGGAACAATGTCGCGGGGGCTGCGTCAGATCAAGGCCGAAGATGCCGAGGAGGTCGAGGAAGCGACTCCAACTCTGGCGCGCTGAAGACTAGTTGTACACGGGAATCCCCGACCTGTCGGGGGTTCCCGGGGTGGGCAAGATGCCGCGGGGCCCCTGGCTGGCTGGGTAAAACAAGCGTTTTACCC
>NZ_JBHUWH010000820.1:0-1763 GCF_042670125.1 Kitasatospora sp. NPDC057198
GCCGACGCACCCAGGGACGGCCATGGTGGCGAAGAGCAGGCGCAGGCGCTGCGGGTAGGGCGGCCGGTGCGGGCGGCATCGGAGTCTCGTGCCGCGGGCCGGGCCGGGCCGGGCCGGGCCGGCCGGGCGGGGTGGTCAACTCGCTGTGGCCGTGGGCGCGGTGGTGTCGGCGGTGGGGTGCGGTGCGTCCTGAGGGGTGGTGCGGGGGAGGAGGAGCGGGGTGGCCAGGATGAGGAGGCCCGCGGTGGCGAGGGCGGGGCGCGGGCCGGTGAAGTGGGCGAGCAGGCCGGTCAGGGCGGTGAGGGTGGCGGTGGTGGCCTGCTGGCCGACGGACCAGGCGGTCAGGGTGCGGGAGACCAGGTGGGCGGGGGTGTGTTCGAGCCGGTAGGTGGCGAGCACCGGGGTGTACAGGCTCATGTGGACGATGATCGCCAGCTCGACGGCCATCACGGTGAGCAGCCCGGCGACGCCGGGCCGGACGAGGGCGAGGCCGGGCAGCCAGACGACGCGCAGGGTGCCGACGACGCGGAAGACCCGGTGCCGGCCGTGGCGGGCGACGACGCGGGGCGCCAGGCGGGAGCCGATCAGGCCGCCGAGGCAGGGCGCGGCGAAGGCGAGGCCGTACTGCCAGGCGGGGAAGCCCAGTTGGCGCAGCAGCAGGACGGCCAGCAGTGGTTCGGTGGCCATGATCAGGCCGGAGACCAGCAGGTTGTTGAGGTAGAGCCGCCGCAGTACGGGGTGGCCCAGGAGGTGCCGCCAGCCCTCGAGGAGCCCGCCCGCCCGGGGCCGCCCGCCGTCCGTCCGCCGGGGTTGCGGTGCGTGTTCCGGTTCGCGGATCGCGGTGATGCCGAGCGCGGAGAGCAGGTAGCTGGCCGCGTCCGCGAGCACGGTCACCACCGGCCCGAACAGGCCGATCGCCGCCCCGCCGAGCGGCGGCCCGACCGCGATGGAGCTCCAGTTGGTCGACTCGAAGCGGGAGTTGGCCACCAGCAGGTGCTCCGCCGGGACGAGCGACTTGAGGTAGGCGCCGCTCGCCGCGCCGAAGGCGATCTTCGCGGCGGCCACCACGGCCGTGACCACCAGCAGTTGGGCGAAGCCCAGCCACCCGAGGGCGTACGCGGCCGGGACGGACGCCATGGCCGCGCACCGCGCCAGGTCCGCGCCGATCATCACCGGCCGCTTGCGCTGCGCCTCCATCCACGGCGCCAGCGGCACCGCGACCAGCGCACCCACCGCCGGGCCCACCGCCGACAGCACCGCCACCTGCGCGGGCCCGGCGTGCAGCACCAGCACCGCGATCAGCGGCAGCGCCCCGAACCCCAGCCCCGAGCCGTACGCGCTCACCGCGTACGAGGCCCACAGCCAGCCGAACGGGCGGCCCAGCTTCCTCCTGCTCACCGCGTCCTCCTCCTCCGTGTTCCCGCCGGACAACCCCTCGTTGACCGGTAGGAGCCAATCGCCCGGGAGGAGCGCAGGTCAAACAACCTGCGGGAGGGTGGGGCACAACCACTGCTTGTGCACCGAGGCCGGCGGGCGGCCGGGACGGGAAACGGGGCGGCCGGGGACGGGAAACCGGGTGCCCGGGGCCCGGTGCGGCTGCTAGCGTGCGGGGCGGTGAGGCCATGAGCGGGCTTCCTTCTTCCATCGTTTGCCCCAGGGGCGGATTTGAGGTCAGCCCGTTCGCCCTCCTCGCCGTCGGCTCCGAGCCGGGGTGCCCGTCCGTGGCGCCCCGGCTCGTGTCGTCGTGCGGCGGGGAGCCGGGG
>NZ_JBHUWH010000821.1:0-1759 GCF_042670125.1 Kitasatospora sp. NPDC057198
AACTCCTCCCGCCAGTCGGCGGGCGGTGCCGCGGCCGCCACCGGTGCCGCGGCCGCCGGCCGGCCGGTGGGCGCGGGCGGGGCGATCTCCCCGTACACCGCGTCCACCATCAGTTCCAGCAGTTCGGCCTTGGTCTCCACGTACCCGTACAGCCGCATCGGGCCGACCTCCAGTGCCGCCGCGACCCGTCGGATCGACACCCCCTCCAGCCCGTCCGCGTCGGCCAGTTCGAGCGCTGCGCCGACGATCAGCGCCCGGCTCAGCGGTGCGGGCGAGCGCCGCTCCGGCGGCTCCGGGCGCTCCCAGACCAGCCCGGACCCGGTGTCGGGCCCGGTGTCGGCATCGTGAGGGGACGTCATGGAAGGCGGTCTCCGTTCGGTGGCGCGGGCGGTGCGGGCGGTGCGGGAACACGATACGGGGGTGCGTTGCGATACACCGTATCGAGTCGATACGGTGTATCGGACGGACCAAGGGGAGGACGGAACATGGCACCCACGACGGACGTGGCGATCGTCGGCGGCGGCCCGGGCGGGCTGACCCTGGCCAGGCTGCTCACCATGCGCGGCACCCGCGTCACGGTCTACGAGCGCGACGCCGGACGGTCCGCCCGCACCCAGGGCGGCACGCTCGACCTACACGCGGACACCGGGCAGCGCGCCCTGCGCGCGGCCGGGCTGACGGAGGCGTTCCGCCGCCACGCCCGCCCCGAGGGGGAGGACATGCTGCTGCTCGACCGCACCGGCACCGTCCTGCACCGCGACGACACCCCGGACGACTCGCCCGCGCTCCGCCCCGAGATCGACCGCGCCGACCTGCGCGACCTGCTGCTCGACGCCCTCCCGCCCGGCACCGTCGCCTGGGGCCGCGCCCTGCGCACCGCCGCGCCGGGCCCGGACGGCGGCTGGCGGCTGGAGTTCACCGACGGCGGCCGGGCCGAGCACCGGACCGTGATCGGCGCCGACGGCGCCAACTCCCGCCTCCGACCGCTGCTCACCCCCGCCGTCCCGCACCACCTCGGCGTCAACACCGTCGAGGGCGCCGTCCCGGACATCGACCGCACCCACCCCGCCCTCGCCGCCACCGTCGGCCGCGGCAGCTACTGGGTGGTCGGCGACGGCCGCTCGCTCGCCGCCCAGCGCTGCAGCGACGGCTCCGTCCGGGTCGGCCTGTCCTTCCACGGCCCCGCCCACCGCGCCGCCGACTGGCTCACCACCTGCGGCATCCCGTTCGAACGCCCCGACGACGCCAGGGCCGCGCTGCTCCCACTCTTCGACGACTGGACGCCCGCCTGCCGCGCCCTGCTGGCCGCCTGCACCGGCCCGCTCGTCCCCCGGGCCCTGACCGCCCTCCCGGTCGGCCTGCGCTGGCCGGCCCGCCCCGGCCTCACCCTGCTCGGCGACGCCGCCCACCTGATGCCCCCCGTCGGCCACGGCGCCAACGCCGCGATGCGGGACGCCCTGGAGCTCGCCACCGCACTCGAGGCCGCCCCCGGCGACCCCGAAGCCGCCCTGCGGGCCTACGAGGAGGAGATGTTCGCCCGCACCGCCGAGGTCGCCGCCCAGTCGGCCCGGATCCTGGAGATGATCACCTCCCCGGCCGCGGGCCGCCGGATCGCCGCGTTCTTCCGGGGCGAGGGCGACTGAGCGGGGCCCGGCCGGACGAGCTCCGGCCGGGCCCGCGGTCACTCCCAGTCTCTTATACACAACAGACGATGCCCACGACCCGAGGGGGGTACATCTCCGTGGTCCCCCGAGCCATA
>NZ_JBHUWH010000822.1:0-1747 GCF_042670125.1 Kitasatospora sp. NPDC057198
CGACGCTCCCGGGGCCCCGCTGCCGTCGGGGGTGCCACCCCGCACCGATCCGGGTAGATTCAATCTACGTAGATGAGATCTACCCGATCGGAGCTGAGCATGGCCTCCCCGTTCGTCGGACGCGGGACGGAACTCGCGCTCCTGGACAAGCGCCTCCGGCGGGTCGCGGACTCCGGCGGCGGTACGGCGGTGGCGATCAGGGGCCGCCGCCAGGTCGGCAAGTCGCGCCTGGTCCAGGAGTTCTGCGACCGGGCAGCCGTCCCGTACCTGTTCTTCACCGCCACCAAGGGCGCCTCGCCGGTGGAGGCGGTGGCCGAGTTCCTGACCGACCTGCGGGAGTCCCCGCTCCCCCGGGACGCGGACCTGGTGCCCTCCGGGGGCTCCGGGAACTGGCCCGACGCGTTCCGGGCGCTGGCGGCGGCACTGCCCGACCGGCCCTCGGTCGTGGTCGTGGACGAAGCCCCCTGGCTCTCCGAACAGGACGACCTCTTCGAAGGAGCCCTCCAGACGGCCTGGGACCGGCTGCTGGCGAAACGGCCGGTCCTGCTGCTCCTGCTCGGCAGCGACCTGCACATGATGGAGCGCCTCACCTCCTACGACCGGCCCTTCTACGGGCGCGCCGACAACCTGGTGCTGGGGCCGCTCAACCCCGCCGAGACCGGCGAGGCCCTTGGCCTGGACCCGGCCGACGCGGTCGACGCGCACCTGGTCTCCGGCGGACTGCCGGGCATCCTGCGGGCCTGGCCGCACGCCACCCCCGCCCTGCCCTTCCTGGAACAGGAGTGCGCGGACCCGGCCTCCCCGGTCTTCTCCGTCCCCGAGTCCTCCCTGCTGGCCGAGTTCCCGGCCCCCGACCAGGCCCGCCGCGTCCTGGAGGCCGTCGGGGGAGGCGACCGGACGCACGCCAACATCGCCGCGACGGCCGGCAGCCGCGAGGGCGCCCTGGCCTCCGGCTCCCTGTCGCCCCTGCTGCGCCGCCTGGTCGAGGAGAAGCACGTCCTGGCCGTGGACGAGCCGGTGTCCACCCGCCCGGGGAAGCCGGCCCTCTACCGCATCGCCGACAGCAACCTCCGCCTCTACCTGGCGGTCCTGCGCAGCGCGCAGGAGCAGGCCCGCCGGGGACGGCCGGAGGCGGCCTTCCGGGTGGTGCGGCGCCGCTGGACCGCCTGGCGGGGCCGGGCCGTGGAGCCCCTCGTCCGGCAGTCCCTCGAACTCGCCGCCGTCGACGGATCCCTGCCCTGGGAGGGGGTCGAGGCGGTCGGAGGCTGGTGGAACCGGCAGTTCGACCCGGAGGTCGACCTGGTCGGCGCCGACCGCGCCCCCGTCGCCGGGCGGATCTCCTTCGCCGGTTCCACCAAGTGGCTGCTGACCCCCTTCGACCGCCACGACCTGGCGGCCCTCACCCGCGCGGCCCCGCAGGTGCCCGGCTTCGACCCGGACCGCACCGGCCTGGTGGTGGCCTCCCTGTCCGGCACCGCCCCGGACGTCGACACCGGCACGATCGACCTGGTGTGGGGCCCCGACCGGCTGATCGACGCCTGGCGGTGAACCGGGGCGTCGCCGCGCCCCTCCGGCAGGAACACCACCGGGGGGGCGACGGACATGCCCGGGGCCGACACCGACGAGGACCCCGGGCCGCTCCCGGAACGGACAGGGCTTCCCCACCTCGGGCAGGGCCTGGAAGAGGGCAGGGCCCGGAAGGGAACAGGACCCGGAAGGGGGCAGGGCCCCGGGAGCACCATCGCTC
>NZ_JBHUWH010000823.1:0-1747 GCF_042670125.1 Kitasatospora sp. NPDC057198
CCGCACTGACGTGAGGGGCGGGCACCCGATGGGTGCCCGCCCCTTCCGCGTTCGCGTGCCCGGCCGCGGGGGTGGCTCAGGGGAGCCGGCGGGGCGTCAGGAGGCGGCGGACGGCGCGGCCCGCGCGGGCGGGGGTCTCGGGGTCGTGCCAGAGCTGGACGCCCTGGTCGGCGGCGAGGGTGATGCCGCGCAGTTCGAAGCGGAGTTGGTCGAGGTCGGTGTCGGGCGGGAGTTCGGCCGCGTCGAGGGCGGCGCGCAGTTCGGCCAGGACGAAGGCGTCCCAGCGGGCGAACGCCTCGCGGACCCGGTCGCGGACCGGGCCGGGGCGGGCGTCGAACTCGGCGGCGACGGCGGCCAGGAAGCAGCCGGCGTGCCGGTCGGAGGCCATGTACGCGAACCAGGCGTCGTGGGCCCTGACCAGGCGGCCGGTGCCGGGGCGGGCGCCGGCCAGCGGGGCGAGCACCTCGGCCCGGAAGCGCTCCGCGGCCTCGTCCAGGACGGCCAGGTGGAGTTCCTCCTTGGTGCCGAACGGGCCGACCACGCCGGCCTTGCTCATGCCGAGGTCCTCGGCGAGCAGGCCGATGGTGACGCCCTCCAGGCCGTGGACCACGGCGAGGGCGAGGGTGCGGTCGAGGATCCGGGCGCGGGTGGCGGCGGCGTCGGCGGCGGACTTGCGCGGGCTCATGGAGCGAGCATAACCTGACGACCGTTCGCTATTAACGATCGGTCGTTCGCTATCTTTGGATGGCGGACGACCCGACCCCAGGGGGACGAATGCGGATCCACCACCTCAACTGCGGTTCCCTGCGCGCCGTCGAGCACGCCGGCGAGGAACGCCGCGCGGTCTGCCACTGCCTGCTGATCGAGACCGACCGGGACGGCCTGGTGCTGGTCGACACCGGACTCGGCACCGCCGACGTCGCCGACCCGGGCCGCACCCTCGGCCCCGAGTTCCTCGGCCGGGCCCAACCCGTACTGGACCTCGCCGAGACCGCGCTGCACCAGGTCAGGGCGCTCGGGCACGATCCGGCCGACGTCCGGCACGTCCTGCTCACCCACCTCGACCTCGACCACGCCGGCGGGCTGTCCGACTTCCCCGGCGCCCGGGTCCACCTCCTGGAGGCCGAACGGCGCGCCGCCCTCGGCGCGCCCGGTCCGCACCCCGAGGACCGGATCCGTTACCGGCCCGCGCACTGGGCGCACCACCCCGACTGGGTGGGCCACCAGCAGACCGGCGACGCACCCTGGTTCGGCTTCGACAGCGTCCGCCCGCTGCCCGGCCTGGCCGACGACCTGGCGCTGGTCCCGCTCGGCGGGCACTCCGCCGGACACGCCGCCGTCGCCGTCCGGGACGGCGACCGCTGGCTGCTGCACTGCGGCGACGCGTACTACTTCCACCACGAGACCGACCCGGACCGGCCGCACGGCCACCCCGGGATGGACGTGCTCCAGCAACTCACCGAGGTGGACCGGCCGCTGCGGCTCGGCAACCACGCCCGGCTGCGCGAACTGGTCCGCGAACACGCGGGCCTGGTGGTGCCGTTCAGCTCGCACGACCCGTGGGAGTACGCCCGGCTCGCCGGCGCCTGAGCGGCGAGCGGCCTGAGCGGCGAGCGGCCCGAGCAGCGAGCGGCCCGAGCAGCGAGCGGCCCGAACGGCGAGCGGCCTGAAGGGCGAAGGGCCCGAACGGCAAGCGGCTTGAGCGGCGAAGGGTCCGAACGGCGAAGGGGCGCCCCGTCCACCGGGG
>NZ_JBHUWH010000824.1:0-1733 GCF_042670125.1 Kitasatospora sp. NPDC057198
ACACCAGCGCCGTCTCCCCCGGCACCAGCACCGCCCGCTCCGCCAACAGCTCCGCCACCGACGCCGACGGCAACTCCCGCCCCGTCGACGCCCACTCACCCAACAGCGCCCGCTCACCGGACGTCAGCACGTCCAGGCTGCCGACCCGGCGGTGCGGGTCGGCGGCGACCTGGGCGAGGACGGTGAGCAGCCGTTCGACCAGGGCTTCGGCGGTGGCGCGGTCGTAGCGGTCGGCGGCGTACTCGAAGGCGATGTCGATCTCCTCGGCGGAGGAGGTCTCCTCGAAGTTGAAGTCGAGTTCGAACTTGGCCGCGCCGAGGTCGCTCGGCAGGATCCGGCTCTCCAGGCCGAGCAGGCGTCCGGCCCGGCCGTCGCTGTGCTGGTAGCCCAGCATCACCTGGAACAGCGGGTGCCGGCCGGGCACCCGGGGCGGGTTGACGGCCTCCACCAGGCGGTCGAACGGCAGGTCCTGGTGGGCGAACGCGGCGAGGTCGAACTCGCGTACCCGGCCGAGCAGTTCGGCGAAGGTCGGGTCGCCGGACAGGTCGGTGCGCAGCACCACGGTGTTGACGAAGAAGCCGACCAGCCGGTCGAGCCCGCTGTCGGAGCGGCCCGCGACGGGGGCGCCGAGCGGGATGTCCTCGCCCGCGCCGAGGCGGTGCAGCAGGGTGGCGACGGCGGCCTGGAGCAGCATGAAGGTGGTGGTGCCGGTGGACCGGGCGGCCTCCCGCAGGCCCCGGTAGACGGCGGGCGGCACCTGGGCGTGCACGGTGTCGCCCCGGTGGTGGGCGGCGGGGGTGCGCGGGTGGTCCAGCGGCAGCGCGATCTCCTCCGGGAGTCCGGCCAACGCCTGTTGCCAGTAAGCGAGTTGGCGCTCCAGCAGGCTGTCGGGGCCGTCGGCCAGCAGGTCCTGCTGCCAGAGCGTGTAGTCGGCGTACTGGACGGGCAGCGGCGGCAGTACGGGCTCCGCTCCGGTGACGGCGGCGGTGTAGGCGGCGGTCAGCTCGGCCGCGAACGGGTCCATCGACCACTCGTCGCCCGCGATGTGGTGGAACAGCAGCACCACCACGTGGTCTTCCGGCCCGAGTTCGAACAGGGTGACGCGCAGCGGCCGTTCGGTGGCCAGGTCGAAGCCGCGGCGGACGGCGTCCCGCACGGCGGCGTCCAGCCCGGCCCCGGCGACGGGGCGGACCTCGACCGCCTCGGCGAGGGCCGGGGCGTCCAGAACCTGCTGGTACACCGAGCCGTCGCGTTCGGCGAACACGGTGCGCAGGCTCTCGTGCCGCGTGCTGACGGTGCGGACGGCGGCGCGCAGGGCGTCCTGGTCGAGCGGGCCGGTGAGGCGGACGACCAGCGGGACGTTGTAGGTCGCGCCGTCGCCGTCGAGGTTCTGCAGGAACCACATCCGGCGCTGGGCGTGCGAGAGCGGCAGGTCGGCGGGGCGGGTGCAGCGGGTGAGGGCGGGGCGGGGGTCGGCGGGGCCGTCCAGGCGGTGGGCGAGAGCGGCGGGGGTGGGGGCCTCGAACAGGTCGCGGACGGTGGGGGCGCCGCCGAGCACGGCGCGGACCCGGGCGGTGAGCCGGGCGGCGAGCAGCGAGTGGCCGCCGAGGTCGAAGAAGTTCTGCTCCGGCCCGACCCCGGCCAGGCCGAGCACCTCGCCGAAGACGCCGCAGAGGATCTCCTCGCGGGCCCCGCGCGGGGCCCGGTCGCCGCCGCCGGCCTGCGGGGCGGGC
>NZ_JBHUWH010000825.1:0-1726 GCF_042670125.1 Kitasatospora sp. NPDC057198
GCGCCGGGGCACCCCCCGGCGCCGCTCGTCCGGCACCCTGGCCGGCTGGCTGTCGGTGGCGCCCGCGCTGCTGGTGATCCTCGGGTTCACCTTCTACCCGATGGTGCAGTCGATGCTGCTGAGCACCGACCACTGGAACCTGCTGGGCCCCAAGACCTTCGTCGGCGCCGACAACTACCGCACCATCCTGGCGGCCGGGTCGTTCCGCGACAGCATGGTCAACACCGTGGTGTTCACCGCGATCACCATGGTCGGCACGTACGTGCTGGCGCTGGCCACCGCAATGGCCGCCAACCGCGAACTCGCCTCCGCCCGGCTGGTGCGCACGGTCACCGTGCTGCCCGCCGTCATCCCGATGGTGGTGGCCGGCCTGGTGTGGAAGTGGATGTACGAGCCCGACCACGGCCTGGTGAACACGATGGCCGGCCTGTTCGGCGCGGACGGCGCCCGCTGGCTGTTCGACAACCACCTGGCGCTGCCCGCCGTCGCGGTGGTGAGCATCTGGAAGGAGTTCGGGATCTACGCACTGATCCTGCTCGGCGGCCTGCAGCGGATCCCCGACGAGATCTACGAGGCGGCCACCATCGACCGGGCCGGCCCGTGGCGGCAGTTCCGTTCGATCACCCTGCCGATGCTCCGCCCGGCCAGCGCCGCGGTGTTCCTGCTGCTGCTGTTCAACTCCTTCAAGGTCTTCGACCAGGTCTGGGTGATGACCGAGGGCGGTCCCGGCAACGCCACCCTGACGGTGGTCACCTTCATCTACACCAAGCTGCTCAGCGACGTCGGCGTGGCCTCCGCGGCCTCGGTGGTGCTGTTCGCCGTCCTGCTCGCCCTGACCGTGCTGCGGCACTGGACGACCCGGAAGGAGTCGTGATGGCCAAGCCCGCCCGCGTACGCCGCCCGCTCTCCACGCTGTGGCTGGTCGCCGTCAGCGTCTTCGCCGGCCTGCCGGTGCTGTGGATGGCGCTGACCTCGTTCCAGTCCATGGACGACCTGGTCGGCACCGGACGGCACCTGCTGCCCGGCCACCTGTCCTTCGACGCGTACGGGGAGGTCGTCCGGGCCTACCCGTTCCTGCAGTGGTTCCTCAACTCGGTCCTGGTCTCGGGCGCGGTGGTGGCCGGCAACCTGGTCTTCGACACCCTGGCCGCCTACGGGCTGTCCCGGGTGCGCTTCCGGGGCCGGCAGGCGGTGTTCACCCTGATCCTCGCCACCCTGATGATCCCCACCCAGGTCATCCTGGTCCCGCTGTACCTGTTCATGCGCGACCTCGGCTGGATCGACACCTACTGGGCGCTGATCGTGCCGTTCCTGGCCAGCCCGACCGGGATCTTCCTGCTGCGCCAGCACCTGGTCACGCTGCCCGTGCAGCTCGACGAGGCCGCCGCGATCGACGGCGCCGGGCGGCTGCGCACCCTGGTGAGCGTCCTGCTGCCGAACTCCTGGTCCGCGCTGGGCACCGTCGCGGTGCTCAAGTTCATGTGGACCTGGGGCGAGTTCGCCTGGCCGTCGCTGGTCACCAACGACGAGCTGCTGCGCACCCTGCCGGTGGGCCTGGCCCGCTTCCAGAACCAGTTCGCCCCGCGCTGGGACCTGCTGATGGCCGGCTCCGTGCTGGCCGCGATCCCGGTCGTGCTGTGCTTCGTCCTGCTCCAGCGGACCTTCGTGCGCGGTATGACCGGCGGCGCGGTCAAGGAGTAGCCCCCGCCACCACCCCGGCCCGCCC
>NZ_JBHUWH010000826.1:0-1726 GCF_042670125.1 Kitasatospora sp. NPDC057198
CCTCGAAGGGGACGGCGGGGCGGCCCGCAGTCGTCGTCCGCTCCCCGGGGGCGCCCGCACGGGGCCGGGGTCAGGGCGCGTCGAGGTCGTCGGGGGCGGCGTCGCTCAGGCCCAGGCGCAGGTGTTCGCTGTGGTAGACGGCCTGGTCGAGGAGGGCGGCGACGTGGTTGTCGTACAGCTCGTAGACCACCGAGCGGCCGTTGCGGCGGCCGACCACCAGGCCGAGGTTGCGCAGCAGGCGCAGCTGGTGCGAGCAGGCGGACTGCTCCAGCCCGACGGCGCGGGCGAGTTCGGTGGCGGCGCAGGGACCCTCGCGCAGGCGGGAGAGGATCAGCAGCCGGGAGGGGGTGGCGAGGGCCTGGAGGGTGGTGGCGATCCGGGCGGCGCTGTCGGCGTCCAGCGGGGTGCGCGGGAGGGCGCTGTTGGTGGGGGAAGCTCCGTGACCCATGCCGACCATCGTACAACCCATGCATGAACGGGCCTTCATGTGTCCGTGCGCGGCGGCCGGACCGTCCCCCGCCCGCCCTGCCGCTGCGACGGGCCCGCGGGGCGGGGTAGGGTCACCGCGGTGATCACCGCGGTCACCGTGACCGAGAACGCCGGGAGTGTCCGATGAGCCGTCGCACCCGCACGAAGGCGGCCGACGTCCCCGCGCAGGGGGCCGCCCGGTGCACCGTCTCGGTCTGCCGGGGCTGCTGCTGCGGCACGCCGAAGGTGCCGCGGATCGACCACGCCGCCCAGCTCGCCGAGTTGCGCGGCGCGCTCGCCGAGGTGGCCACCGTGCGCCCGGTGGGCTGCCTGGACGCCTGCGAGCACGCCAACGTGGTCGTCGTCCAGCCCTCCGCGGAGGGCCGGCGGGCGGGCGGCCGGCCGGTCTGGCTCGGGCTGGTCAACGACCGGGACGCGTCGGCGGACATCACCGCCTGGATCGGGGCGGGCGGCCCCGGCCTGGCCGAACTGCCCGCCGTCCTGGACCTGTACGTCTTCTCCCCCTCCCGGCGGGTGCGCGAGCACCTGGAGGACTGAGCCGGGGCCACCGCGTGCCGCCGGGCGCTGGCGCGGCCGGGTTCTGGATAGCTACCATCCGGAACATGCGGACGAGCGAGGGCGTGGAGTGGGGCCTGCACTGCTGTCTGACCCTGGTGTGGGTGGGCGGCACCGAACCGGTGCCCTCGGCCCGGCTGGCGGCGATGTTCGAGCTGTCGCCGACGTACCTGAACAAGGTGCTGCAGCGGCTGACCCGGGCGGGGCTGCTGGCCTCCACCCCGGGGCCGCGCGGCGGGGTGCGGCTGGCCCGGGAACCGGAGCGGATCACCGCGATGGACGTGGTGGCCGCCGTCGAGGGGCCGGACCCGCTGTTCACCTGCGCCGAGATCCGGCAGCGGGGGGCGGGCGCGGAGGGGGCGGCCGCCCGCGAGTTCGCCCGCCCGTGCGGGGTCTCCACCACGATGCGCCGGGCCGAACTGGCCTGGCGGCGCGAGCTGTCCGGGCAGAGCGTGGCCGACCTGGCGGCGGGCACCCCGGCCGCGTCGGTGGCCCGGATCCGCGCCAACTACGCCCGGCTGGCCGGTACGTCCGCCTGAGCCCCGGAACGGCACGCCCGGCACCCGCCCCCGGCGCCCGGCTCCTGCGACCGGCGCCCGGCCCCGGCTTCTGCGCCCGCCCCCCTGCGGCCGGCCCCTGCCCCAGGAGGGTCCGGCCGCAGGCCGCCGCCTCCGGTGCCACC
>NZ_JBHUWH010000827.1:0-1717 GCF_042670125.1 Kitasatospora sp. NPDC057198
CGCGCCGTCCCCGGCGCCGACGGTCCACAGCAGGTCGCCGGGGGCGGGGGCGAGCCGGGCCAGCGCCAGCGCGCGGACGTGCGGCGGTAGTGCGCGGGGGCGCCTGCCGTCGGCGCCCGCTCCGGCGTACGCCCGGTTGGGGAGCGCCCAGCCGCGCTGGGTGCCGGGGTGGTCGAGGGGTTTGCCGGCCAGCCAGCCGGAGGCGGCCTCGGCGGGCGGGACGTTGCCGATGACCAGGACGACCGAGGGGTCGCGCCAGTCGTGGTCGGGGACGCGTTCGGAGGTGAGGACGGTGACGTCCTCCTCGGGGGTGCCGAGCGCCTCGCAGACCACGAAGGTGCGGGGCACGCCGTGGAGCATCAGGGCGAGTTCGCTGGGCCCGGCGCCGCCGGTGGTGAGGACGGCGACCTTGGGGTGGGCGCGGCAGACGTTGGCGGCGCGGCGCAGGCGGCCGCCGTGGGCGGAGACCACCTGGGCGTCCTCCCAGGCCATGCCGGCTCGGGCGAAGGCGGTGGCCACCGAGGAGACGGCGGGCAGGACTTCGAGTTCGAGGCCGTACTCGGGGCGGCGCAGGGTGCGCACGACGCCGAAGAAGCCGGGGTCGCCCTCGGCGACGACGACGGCGGTGCCGCGGTGGTCGGCTATCTTCCGGGCGGCGGCCCGCAGGTCGGCGAGGCCGATGCGTTCGGCGCGTTCGGGGACGGGGAGGGCGGCGAGCTGGTAGGCCGCCCCGGCGACCAGGGTGGCTCCGGCGAGTGCTCCGGCGGCGGCCTGGGTCAGCGGGGTGCCGTCCCACCCGATGACCGTGATCCGGTCAGCCATCTGCGGCTGTTCTCCCTACGCCGTCGTTCCGCCCCTGGTGGGGTGCGCCGTGGACGCTCCCTGGGCAGAGGCTACCGCTTGGCCGGGGTGGTGCAGAGTCGTGGCGCGCGCCGGGTGGTGAACAACGGGCGCACGATGCGCGGGTTCAGCGGCGCAGGGCGTGGTAGCGGTCGTCGGGGTGGACGGGTTCGGGCGGGTCGAGGTCCTCGGGGAGCAGGCTCCACACGATCAGGTCGGTGTGCTCCTCGGGGCCGGGCCCCCACTCGCCGCCGCGGACTATCGCGGCGTTGCGCAGCACGCCCTCGCTGATCGCGCCGGTCTTCTGGGCGACCTGCTGGGCGGCGGTGTTGCCGGCGGCGGTGCGCAGTTCGAGGCGCTGGAAGCCGCGGTCCTCGAACAGCCACTGGGCGGTGCCGAGGACGGCCTCGGGGGCGTAGCCCTCGCCGCGGGCCCAGGGGGCGGTGACGAAGCGGACCTCGGTGGCGCGCAGGTGCCAGTCGGTGCGGTCGAGTTCGAGCAGGCCGACCAGCCGCTGGGTGAGGTGCTCGGTGACGGCGAAAACGATTCCGCGTCCCCGGGCGCGCCGTTCGGGGGCGTGTCGGGTGATCAGCCGGTGGGCGTCGTCCTGGCGGTAGGGGCGTGGGTGGCCGGTCCAGGTCTGGACGAGTTCGTCGCCGAGCATGGCGGCCAGCCCGGGGGCGTCCTGCTCCTCAAGGGAGCGCAGCAGCAGCCGTTCGGTGCTGATGGCTGTCTCGGGGAAGTTCGCAACCATGCCGTCTCTCCTCGCCGGGTCGTGGACACACCGTACGCCCCGCCCTTCGTCGGGCGTGCCAGCGTACCCGTTCCGTACCTCACGGCTCGTCAGCGCGGTGCCCCCGGCGGGGAGGCCGGGGGC
>NZ_JBHUWH010000828.1:0-1717 GCF_042670125.1 Kitasatospora sp. NPDC057198
CCGGAACCCCGGCGGCCTCCACCACCGCGACCGGCCCGGCGACCGGCTCGACGGCCAGAGGCTCGACGGCCACGACGGCCTCCGCCACCGGCGCGGCCTCGACGGCCTCCGCGACGGGCGCCACCGGCTCGGCGGCGACCGCGGCCGCGGCCGCCTCGACCACCTGCGGCTGGACCGGCGCGGGCACCTGGACGACCGGGGCCTGCACGGCGACCGCGGCGGCGGCCGGCTGTGCCGCGGCCTGGACAGGCTGCGGCTGCGGCTGCGCCTGCTGCACCGTTTCGGCGCCCGGCACCGGCACCCCGTACGCGGGCGTGCCGCCGGGTGCGGACGGGCCGCGGTCGGCGAGCGAGCGGACGGGGACGTGACCGGTCATCAGGGACGGGTCGGGGATCGGCGGTCCGGCGTGCAGCGGGCGGCGCGGCTGGGGCGGCGCGGGCTGCTGGACGGCGGGGGCGGCCGGGGCGGCGGGCTGCGCCTGCGGGGTGCCGAGGTGCAGGGTGCCGCTGCCGCCCGGCTCGTCGGCGGGCGCCACGGCGCTCTGCGCGCCCTCCGCGCCCTGCGGGGTGCCCGCGCCCTCCGCCACCGGCGCGGCCTCGACGGGGGTGGCGACGGTGAGGAGGGGGGGTGCGAGCGGCGGCCAGGACGGCGTGACGGGGGTGCCGGTCGGCTCCTCGCCGACAGTGCCCTCGGCGCTCTGCGCGGCCTCGCCCCAGGCGGTCTGCGGGCCGGGCATCAGGAGGACGTCGTCCTCCTCCTCGCCGTCGGGCTGGTCGAGGAAGGTGTACGCGGGCCGCTGGTCGCCGTGCCAGGGCCCGGCGGGCGCGGCGGGCTGGAGGGGCGCGCCGAGGTGGGGCTCCGGAACTGGTCCGCCGGGCCCGGGTTCGGGCGCGAGGGGACCGGCGCTGGGGGCGTGTCCGCCGTCGGTCATGTCAATGCTCCTTCCAGGCCGCTTGCGCGTCCTCGGCGAGGTCCCCGGAGGCCCCGCCCACTTCGCCGGAACGGAACCGCACCGACCCGTCCCTTACTCCATCGGCCGTCACCCGCACGGGTGGCGTGCCATCAGAAACAACGACGGCCCCGGGCAACCGGCACGACGGCGCGGCCGCTCCGGACCCTCACGGCATTCTTCCGGGCGGGTGCGCACCGCGTCGAATGCCCGCGAAGCGGGCCGTTCGGGTTGCAACGCGTCAAATGGGTGGCAATCGTGCCGGATCGGACACGGTGCTGCATCGACGGGCTGGTCCCCCGGGGAAACCCTACCGGCCGCGGCCGGGCCGATCTCGAAACCCTGTCCGGATGCGACGGGGATCACCGTACCGCCCGGGTCGGACGGTCCGCGGGCTGCGGAAACGGAGATCAGTCGTACGGTTCGCCCCAGATCAGCAGGGTGTAGTCGCCGCGCCCGAAGGAGGGGCCGGCGCCCGCGTCGGACTCGGCGCGCAGCGGGGCGGACTGGAGCAGCAGGCCGTCGGTGCGGTAGCCGGCGGCGTCCAGGATCCGGCGGGTCTCGGTGGCTTCGGCCAGGCCGCGGGCGACGGCGACCACCCGGCCGGGCTTGCGGGCGGTGACGGCGCGGACCATGGCGGGGCCGCCGTGCTCGACGGCGACGGCGTCGGGTTCGGGGAGCGCGCCGAGCACCTCGGGGCCGGAGCCGGCGGCGGTCTCGACCTCGACGCCGCACTTGCGGGCGTTGGCGGAGATCCGGGCGCAGTCG
>NZ_JBHUWH010000829.1:0-1711 GCF_042670125.1 Kitasatospora sp. NPDC057198
GTCCCGGCCCGTCCGGCCCTGGATCAACCGGCCGCGCAGGCGACCCCGTTGAGGGTGAAGCCGGTCGCGGCGGCGGCGTTGCCGGTGTGGTTGGCCTGGAAGCCGAAGCTGGTGGAGCCCCCGGCCGGGATCGCCGCGTTGTACGACAGGTTGCTCGCGCCGACCTGGCCGGTGGCCGGGCTGACGGTCGCGTTCCAGGCGTTGGTGACGCTCTGCCCGCCGGGCAGCGTGAAGGCCAGCGTCCAGCCGTTCACGGCGCTGCCGGCGGTGTTGGTGATCGTCACGTTCTCGGTCAGGCCGGTGTTCCACGCGCTGACCTGGGTGCTGACCTTGCAGGCCGCGCCGGTCGGCGGCACCGACGGCGAGGCGGACGAGGACGGCGAGCCGGAGGGCGAGGTGGAGGGCGAGGTGGACGGCGAGGCGGAGACCGACGGGGACGGCGAGGAGGTGCCGCCGAGCGCCGTCACCACCGCGTTGTACGCGGCCTTCGGCTGGTAGTCGGCGTCGTACATGGTGGCGGCGCCGTAGCCGGAGAAGAAGTCCGGGATCCAGGAGTCCGGGTCGCCCACGCCCCACTGCGAGACGCCCACGCAACCGCTCACCGCGAGGCAGGAGTTGACCACGTAGGCGTAGTCGGTGGCCTGCTGGGCGAGGTTGGCGGCGCTGGCCGGGACGGGCATCCGGTCGTCCAGCTCGGTGATGGCGACGTTGACGCCCAGCGCGGTGAAGCGTTGCATGTTGGCCTTCAGGGTGCTGGGCACCTGGCCGACGATGAAGTGGCTCTCGAAGCCGACGCCGTCGATCGGCACGCCCTGCTGCTTGAGCGAGGACACCAGCTGGTACATGGCGTCGCTCTTGGCGCCCAGGCCCTCGATGTTGTAGTCGTTCAGGTACAGCTTGGCGTTCGGGTCGGCGGCGTGCGCGGTGCGCAGCGCGTCGGCGATGTAGCCGGGGCCCATCGCGTTGGTGAAGGCGTCGGTGCGCAGCGTGCCGTCCTCGTTGAACGGCTCGTTGACGACGTCCCAGGAGTAGACCTGGCCCTTGTAGTGGGTGGCCTCGGTGGTGATGTGGTTCTCCATCGCGGCCTGCACCTGGGAGGTGGGCAGGCTGCTGACCCAGTTGGGCAGCTGGCTGTGCCAGACCAGGGTGTGGCCGCGCACCCGCATGCTGTGGGCCTTGGCGAAGGAGACGATCCGGTCGCCGGGGCCGAAGTTGAAGTTCCCGGCGGAGGGTTCGGTGGTGTCCCACTTCATCTCGTTGCCGGGGGTGACCATGTCGAACTGGGTGCCGGCGATGGCGGTGATGGTGGAGCTGTTCAGGTTGGACTGGGTCAGCGCGGTGCCGAAGTAGCTGCCCTTGGCCTCGGCGAGGTCGCGCAGCGTGGTGCCCGCGGCGCCGGCCGGTCCGCTGCCGACGGTGGCGGCGGCCAGCAGCCCGCCGGCGGCGGCGAGGGCGAGCGCCGCGAGGGCACGCCCGGGCCGGTGTGCTGCGTGCGACTGTGCAGCCATGGTTCGGTCCTTCCGGGGTGGGTGGGGGTGCACGGACCGTACGGCGGCCCGTGCGGCCCCGGCAACGGGGGCCCGGGTGCCCTCCACCCTTCCCGGGGGCCGAAATTTTCGACGGCCGTTCGACTGCCCTTCGACACCCACCGCCCCGACCTGCGACGGGATCCCGGAACGACGCGGCGGCCGCGGTCCCGGCACCCCGGGTC
>NZ_JBHUWH010000830.1:0-1688 GCF_042670125.1 Kitasatospora sp. NPDC057198
GATCAGGTTCCCCTCGGCGTCGAAGACCCGGACCGAGCCGCCGCCGGGGTTGGAGATGACCGGCGGCAGGTGCTCGCGCACCGCCACCGCGGCCACCTCGTCGACCTGCCGGGCGGCGCTCTCCCGGACGTCCCGGGTCAGGTTGGCCTGCAGCACGCCGAGCAGCGCCATCGCCGTGCCGCCCAGCGCCAGGGCCACCACGGCGGTGGCGGCGAAGGTCGCCCGGGCCCGCACCGAGCGCGGCACCAGGCGGCGCAGGGCGCGGCGCAGCTGCAGCGCCCGCGTCCGGCCGGTCGGCGGCCGGTCGACCGGCGTCCGGCCGGCCGCTTCCGGGTCGGTCACCGCCGGGTCAGCCACCGTCCACCGCCAGCCGGTAGCCGGCTCCGCGCACCGTTCCGACCGCGCTGCGGCCGAACGGGGCGTCGATCTTCCGGCGCAGGGCGCTGATGTGCACCTCGACGATGTTGGGGTCGCCGTCGAAGGCGGAGTCCCAGACGCTCTCCAGGATCTCCCGCTTGGACACCACCCCGCCGGACGCCCGCGCCAGGCACTCCAGCACCGCGAACTCCCGTGTGGTCAAACGCACTTCGGTACCCGCCCGGGTGCAGGTCCGGCGGGACGGGTCGATCGACAGGTCGCCGAACTCCAGGGTCTGCGGCAGCCGGCGCCCGGTGCGGCGGACCAGGGCGCGCAGCCGGGCGACCAGCACCACGTACGAGAAGGGCTTGGAGAGGAAGTCGTCGGCGCCGGTGTCCAGGGCCTCGGCCTCGTCGAGTTCGCCGTCCTTGGCGGTGAGCATCAGGATCGGCGTCTCGTCACCGGCCGCGCGCAGCCGGGAGCAGACCCGGTAGCCGTTCAGCCGGGGCAGCATGATGTCGAGCACGATCACGTCGTAGTCGTGCTCGGTGGCCAGCCACAGCCCCTCCTCGCCGTCGTGGGCGAGGTCGACGGCGAAGCCCTCGGCCCGCAGCCCGCGCTGCAGCGTGGCGGCGAGCCGCCGTTCGTCCTCCACCACCAGTACCCGCATGGCAGACAGCGTCGCAGGTGTCCGGCGCGGCGGGCGGGGCGGCTTCAGCCTGGCTTCAGGCGGGCGGCTGCATGCTGGGCGCCCGGCCGGACGGGATCGGTCCCCGGCCGCTTTCCCACGAGGGGGTCCACCCAGATGTCCGCACCGCAGTCGCCCGAGCCCGAGTCCGAGTCCGAGTCCGAGTCCAGGCCCGCGTCCGCAGCCGCAGCCGCAGCCGCGCCCGCAGCGTCCGACGCGGCCGAAGCGGCCGACCTGACCAAGCCGGCGCTGCCGGAGTCCGGGTCGGCCGCGGTCCCTCGTCCGCGGCGGTCGTGCTGGGCGTGGCGGCCGTCGGCGCGGGCGTCGCGCTGGAGCGCCACCACGACCGCTCGGTGCCCGTGTTCGACCGCGCCCACGTGCTGAAGGGCCCGGTCCGCGCCCCGGGCGTCCCCGGGCTGCCGGGCGGCGGGGCCGGCCCGCTGGTGGTCCGCGGCGAGGACGGCTCGGTCGAGGCCGTCCTCGGCGGCCGGGCGCTGCCGCCCGGCGCCACCGTCGTGCAGGGCGGCCGTGCCGAGGACGGGAGGCTCGCCCCCGCCGCGCTGCCCGCCGTCCCCGCCGACCAGGCCCTGGCGAAGGCCGCCGCGGCCGTTCCGGGCGGCAAGGTCGCCGCCCTCGCGGTGGT
>NZ_JBHUWH010000831.1:0-1681 GCF_042670125.1 Kitasatospora sp. NPDC057198
GCCCGCCCCTCGCCGAGGGGCGGGCGGCTTCCGCGCACCGGGCGGCGTCAGCGGGTCTCGACGACGACCTTCTCGATCACCACGTCCTCGACCGGGCGGTCGTTGCGGCCGGTCTCGACAGCCACGATGGAGTCCACCACCTTGCGGCTGGCCTCGTCCGCGACCTCGCCGAAGATGGTGTGCTTGCCGGTCAGCCAGGTGGTCGGGGAGACCGTGACGAAGAACTGCGAACCGTTGGTGCCCGGACCGGCGTTGGCCATCGCCAGCAGGTACGGCTTGGTGAAGGCGAGGTCCGGGTGGAACTCGTCGGCGAACTTGTAGCCGGGCCCGCCGGTGCCGTTGCCCAGCGGGTCGCCGCCCTGGATCATGAAGCCCTCGATGACCCGGTGGAACACCGTGCCGTCGTACAGCGGGTCGTTGCTGGGCTGCCCGGTGCTCGGGTCGGTCCACTGGCGCTCACCCGTCGCCAGCTCCACGAAGTTCTTGACCGTCTTGGGGGCGTGGTTCGGCAGCAGCCGGATCACGATGTCGCCCTTGTTGGTCTTCAGGGTGGCGTACAGTTCCTCGGCCATCGGGGCCGCCTTTCTGGGTATGCGTCAGTTGCGCCCCCCACCCTGCCCCCTGGATGGCCACCCGCGCAGGCGACACGGGATCATCCTCACGACCGACGCGGAATACTTTGCCAAACCATTACTCTTGTGCTCTGTGTGGGTGGTGCCGTGCCGCCCCGGAAGGAATGTGATGAGAAGCAGGAACCCGGTCTTCTCGCGGGAGGGGTCCTTCACCCGCGACCAGCAGTACGCGGGGTTCGGCACGCAGACGGCCGGCCAGCCGGGGCAGCACGCGTACGGGACCCCGTACGCCGGCAGCCCCTACGCGGGCAGCCCGTACGCGGGCCAGCCGTACGCCGACCAGCCGCCGCTGACGGACGACCAGCTCGCCGGCATGTACAACGCGCCGTCCGCCGGACCGCTGCAGACCGGCCGGATGACCATGGACGACGTGGTCGCCCGGACGGCCATGACGCTGCTGACCCTGGTCGCCTTCGGTGCGGTGGCGTGGTTCACCGTGCCGATGGACAACTTCGTCCCGGCGATCGGCGCGGGCCTGGTCGCGATGGTCGTCGGCTTCGTGATCAGCTTCAAGCGCAGCGTCAACCCGGGCCTGATCCTGGCCTACGCGGCGCTGGAGGGCTTCTTCCTCGGCGCGATCAGCAAGGCGTTCGAGACGCTCTGGCCGGGCATCGCGATCCAGGCCGTGCTGGGCACCTCCGCGGTCTTCGCGGCCACGCTGTTCGCCTACAAGAGCGGCCGGATCCGGGTCACCCCCCGGTACACCCGGATCGGCATCTCGATCGCCATCGGCTTCGTCCTGCTGATGCTGGTCAACATGGTGGCGATGGCCTTCGGCGCCGACTTCGGCCTGCGCTCGGGCCCGCTCGGCATCCTGGTCGGCCTGGTCGGCATCGCGCTCGGCGCCTTCTTCCTCACCCTCGACTACGCCGAGATCGAGGAGGGCATCCGGATGGGCGCCCCCGAGAAGGAAGCCTGGCGGGCGGCCTTCGGCCTGACGCTGTCGCTGGTGTGGATCTACATGGAGATGCTGCGCCTGATCGCCATCCTGCGCGGCGACGACTGACCGGCACCCGGCAGGTGAAGCGGCGGGCCCCGGAGGAACGTTC
>NZ_JBHUWH010000832.1:0-1678 GCF_042670125.1 Kitasatospora sp. NPDC057198
GGGTGGCCACCGCGGCGGCCGCGGCGGCGGCCATCTCGGCCGCCATGGCGACGAGTTGGGCGATCACCACGCCCTTGGCGACCAGCACGCCCTCGGCGGCCACCTCCAGCGCGGTGGCGAGCACCTCGCAGCCGTTGATCAGCACGGTCATGTGCGAGCCGGACGCCTGGCCCCAGCGGGACAGCATCGCCTCGTAGGAGGCGCCCTCGAAGGCCCCGCCGAGGTTCTTCAGCAGGGCATCGGTGTCGTCGTGCGACTCCCGCATGCCCCGGCCGAACTCGCGGACGTGCTGGGCCCATTCGCGAAGCTCGTCCTCGTCGACATCGGGCCAGTTGAGCCCCATCAGATCCATGATCCAGACAAGCTCCGAGGGCAACTCGATCGACAACGCCCAACCCCCGATCCGAACGGACACTTGCACCGGTACCGACGGAACAGACGGGCAAGCATCCCCTCGCAGTTCCCACCGGCCCGCCCCGGGCGGTTCCGGACGCGTGAGGGGGCGGGTGGCGCGGGCCTGGCGCGGGGGCGTGGGGAGTGCGCTACCGGAGCGCACGGCTTGCGATACCCGCGCAGAGGCGCACGGTGGGCATAGTGCAACCCGGTACCGATCACACCCAGTCGGACACAGGCCCCAGAACGGTGAATGAGTGCCAAAGATGGGTAAATCCCCGACGGACCCGGAGAATTCGTGCTTCTCTGCTGCTGAATCTCCAGCCGGAATCCTTCCTTCCACGGTCGGCCGCGCCCCGGATCGGACAGTCTCGAACAGCCTCACGGATGAGGGCGGACTCCGGTCACTGGGGGCGCGCACGGAGCTGAAACGCGGAGCCGAGCATGCTCACCACCCTGCAGACCTCCTACACGGACACCCGCGCCGGCGACCTGGCCTGGCAGCTGGGCGGCGAGCCGCTGCCCGCGCTGGCCGTCCGCGACCTCAGACTCGACGACGCCTGCGGTGCCCCGGACGGCCTCCGGGGCACCCTCCAGCTGCGGCTGCTGGGCGCCTCGCACCAGGTGGTGCTGGCCGCCGGGCCGGGTGACTGCCTGGAGACGGTGGCCTGCCTGCCGGGCCGCCGGACCCCGCTGCCCGCCCGGGTCGCGGAGCAGGTGGCGGGCTGGGAGTACGAGTTCGCGGCCCGGATCGAGGAGCTGCCGCCGCACGTGTTCGCGGCCCGGGCGCAGGAGCTGCTGGCCCTGGTCGAGGGGCACCCGCGGGCGCTGGCCGGGGTCTTCCCCGGCGACCCGAGCGCCTTCACCGCGCTGGTCGCGCACTGCGAGGACCGCCGGGTGCACTGGCGGACGTGGCACGCCTACCCGCAGGAGGGCCGACTGGTCTGCACCCGCTCCTCGCTCTCGCTGCCCGCCGCCGTCCGCCCCGAAACCCCCCGGCCCGCCGGCGGGGCACGGACGGCGGCCGACCGGGACGCACCGGCGCAGGTCGGATGGTGACCGGGCGTCAACCCGGCGCCCCGGCCTGTCCCCCGGATGGGTGCAGCCATTCACCCGGACTCTCGCCTAGCGTTCATTCATGATCAACCACCCGGTCGGACGGCCCGCGCAGCCGGGTCCGGACGCCACCGCGCCCCCGCCCGCGGCCACCCCGCCGCCCGCCGCCCACCGCCCCGCGGGCCCCGGCGGCGCGGTCCGGGCCGGCGGCGCCGGACCGCCGGCCCGG
>NZ_JBHUWH010000833.1:0-1677 GCF_042670125.1 Kitasatospora sp. NPDC057198
GCCTGCTGCTCTCCCCGATCCGCTGCTCTCCCCGACCCCCTGCTTTCCCCGACCTCCTGCCGCCCGGACGGTATGTGGGACGGACCCATCCGGGGCCCGTGATCATGTGGGAGGGCCACATCGTCCGGGTGCCGCCGCGCCGGAAGAGTAGGAGCCGCTCCGGTCCTCCCCCTCACGGAACCGGACGGCCAGGACTCACGCGGAAGGCGGCAACGGCAATGGACAAGGTCTGGGACTCCCCGGCGCGCGCGGTCGGGGACATTCCCGACGGCGCGCTGCTGGCGGTCGGCGGTTTCGGCCTGTGCGGCATCCCGTCGACGCTGATCGGCGCGCTGGCCGACACGGACACCACCGGCCTGCGGGTGGTCTCCAACAACTGCGGGGTGGACGACTGGGGGCTGGGCCTGCTGCTGCGGGCCGGCCGGATCGCCCGGATGACCTCCTCCTACGTCGGCGAGAACAAGGAGTTCGCCCGCCAGTACCTCAGCGGCGAACTCGAGGTCGAACTCACCCCGCAGGGCACCCTGGCCGAACGCCTGCGGGCCGGCGGCGCGGGCATCCCCGCCTTCTACACCCCCGCCGGCACCGGCACCCAGGTCGAGGAGGGCGGCCTGCCCTGGCGCTACGCGCCCGACGGCAGCGTGGCGGTGGCCTCCCCGCCCAAGGAGGTCCGGACCTTCGGCGGCCGCCGCCACCTGCTGGAGGAGGCCATCACCGCGGACTACGCCCTGGTGCGCGCCGCCGTCGCCGACCGGCACGGCAACTGCGTCTTCCACGCCGCCGCCCGCAACTTCAACCCGCTGTGCGCCACCGCCGGGAGGACCACCCTCGTCGAGGCCGACCGGATCGTCGAACCGGGCGAGATCCCCCCGGACGCCGTCCACCTGCCCGGCATCCACGTCGACCGGATCGTGGCCGCCGACCCCGCCGACCGCCGCATCGAACGCCGCACCGTCACCCGCCCCGCCGCGAAGGAGTCCCGATGACCGCCGCCGCCCTCGACCCGCGCGAGGCGCTCGCCGCCCGGGCCGCCCGCGAACTGCGCGACGGCCAGTACGTCAACCTCGGCATCGGCCTGCCCACCCTGATCCCCGGCCACCTCCCGCCGGGCGTCCACGTCGTGCTGCACTCCGAGAACGGCATCCTGGGCACCGGTCCCTACCCCGCCGACGCGGACGCCGACCCCGACCTGGTCAACGCCGGCAAGGAGACCGTCACCGTCCGGCCCGGCGCCGCCTACTTCGACTCCGCCGCCTCCTTCGCCATGGTCCGCTCCGGCCGCATCGACGTCTCCGTGCTCGGCGCCATGCAGGTCTCCGCCGCCGGCGACCTCGCCAACTGGATGATCCCCGGCAAGACGGTCAAGGGCATGGGCGGCGCGATGGACCTCGTCCACGGCGCCCGCCGCCTGATCGTCGTCATGGAGCACACCGCCAAGGACGGCACCCCCAAGATCGTCAACGAGCTGACGCTGCCCGCCACCGGCCGCGCCGTCGTCCACCGCGTCGTCACCGACCTCGCCACCCTCGACGTCACCCCGCACGGCCTGCGCCTGGTCTCCCTCGCCGACGGCGTCACCCTCGAGCGGCTGCGCGCCGCCACCGAACCCCCCGTCCTGGCGGACTGACGCCCCGCCACCGAGCCCGCGCGGCGAGGCCCGGGTTGCAACCCTCACAC
>NZ_JBHUWH010000834.1:0-1654 GCF_042670125.1 Kitasatospora sp. NPDC057198
CACCCCGCTCACCGTCGAACCCGACGGCACGTCCACGCACATCCCGCTCTTCACGTTCACCAACTGGTAGACGCCCGAGGAGACCGGCACCAACCTGAACTGCTGATTCGTCTGCCCGCCGCACCCCCACTGCTGCAACTTCGTCCCCGACGACGTCGAACCCGACGGCACGTCCAGACACATCCCGCTCTTCACCACCGCCAACTGGTACGTCCCGGCGGCCGGCAGCGTCACGGCCTCGGCCGGGGCGCCCAGCACCGAGACGGTGCCCGCTCCGAGCAGCAGGGCCGCCGAGAGGCCGGTCAGGCGGCGGGTGGTGGTGCCTCGCATGGTGGTGGTGTCCTTCCGGGTGGAGGTGGCGGTCATCGGACGGGGTTCCAGCCGTCGGCGCCCGCCAGGTACTTCTGCGGGGTGTACGCGGCGGCCTGGGCGTCGGTGAGTTGCGGGCGGTTGGCGTTCACGCCCGCGCCCGCGCCGGTGTTGCGGTACTCGAAGTACCGGGCCTTCTGCCAGGTGCTGGTGGACATGTTCGTCCAGGGCTGCGCGGTGGCGATGGTGTCGGTCAGCACCGACTCCCGGTACACCACCTGCGCGTCCTGCCGCCACGGCCGTCCCAGCTGGGTCTTGCCGGCGGTCGTGCCGTCGACCGTCGAGCGGTAGAACAGGAAACCGTAGGCGCGCGCAGCCGGGGTGCTGGCGGCGGTGATCGGGCCGCCGGTGGTGCGCTTCTCGTGGATGCGGCAGTTGTCGAACACGGCGACGCCGCCGCCGTAGATGAAGTCGACCGTCCCCTCGACGTACGAGCCGACCACGTACGTCCGGGCGCTCTCGTTGACCAGGAAGGTGTCCTGGTCGCCCAGCAGCCGCACGTTGTCCAGCAGCGCCCGGTCGGCGTCCAGGTAGAGCGCGAGGGCCTGGTCTCCGGTGTCGGAGCTGTTCTCGTCGAAGTCGTTGCTGAAGGTGAGGTTGGTCGCCGTGAAGTCGTGGCCCTGGGCGACCACGGTGGCGCTGCCCGAGGTGCCGTAGGTGCCCGCGTTCCGGTTGCCGACCAGCACCACGTCCGCCGGGCCGGCGCCCAGGCCCTGGAGGGTGATGAACGGCTTGTCGGCGGGGACGGTGACCTTCTCCCGGTAGGTGCCGGGCTTGATGGTGATCACCACCCGGCTGGCGTTGCCGCTGCCGACGGCGTCGATCGCCGCCTGCACGGTGCGGTAGCGGCCGGTGCCGTCCTGGGCGACGGTCGGCGCGGCGGTGCTGCCGACGGGGCGGAAGGCCCACTGCTTGTTGGTGTTGGCGGTGCAGGTCTCCTGGATCACCGGCGTCCCGGAGGTGGTGGACGCCCCCTGGTCGCTGACGCACAGCCCGCTGCGCACGCTGACGATCTGGAACGTGCCCGAGCCGCTCGCCACCAGCCGCCACTGCTGGTTGGTCTGCCCCGCCCCGCACCCCCACTGCTGCAACTGCACCCCGCTCACCGTCGAACCCGACGGCACGTCCACGCACATCCCGCTCTTCACGTTCACCAACTGGTAGACGCCCGAGGAGACCGGCACCAACCGGAACTGCTGATTCGTCTGCCCGCCGCACCCCCACTGCTGCAACTTCGTCCCCGACGACGTCGAACCCGACGGCACGTCCAGACACATCCCGCTCT
>NZ_JBHUWH010000835.1:0-1649 GCF_042670125.1 Kitasatospora sp. NPDC057198
AGCAGGACGGGCAGCTTGTCGTAGGCGTCGGCGCGGCCGACGTAGGCGCCGGTGGCCGCCCCGATGTCGCCGCTCCAGTTGCCGAACCAGCGCTCCGCGGGGGTGTTGGCGATGTTGGCGCGGATCGCCGCGGCGCGGCCGTCGCCGGGGTTGGCGTTGGCCCAGCGCAGCGCGGAGTTGTCCGGGTCGACGTAGAAACCGCTGGTCATCGTGGTGGGGTCGGCCGCGTAGGCCGGGCCGGCGTCGGTCAGGGCGAGGCCGGCGGCGAGCAGGCCGGCCAGCAGCGCGGCTGCCGCTCGGGTGGGTTTGCGCACGGTTCTTCCTCCGGTGGGTGGAGCGGGGAAGTGGAAGCGCTTCCAGTTTTGCGCGAATCGCATCGCGTGAGGGGATGATTGGGCGCGGAGGAGAGCCGTGTCAATACTTCCTGCACCAGCCGCGTCTGGCCGTAGTGCTTCGACCACTGTCGCGGCTTGATGGTCGCAGTACGCTGGAAGCGCTACCGGTTTCCGCCGCCGGCCCGGACCGGGTGCCGCTCCCCGCAGGCTCCGTGGCCGGTGAACGCCGTGGAATCATGACCCCTGTCCGACGCCCGCAGCCCGAGGAGCAGCCGTTTCCATGGAGTCGTCCCCCAAGCGCATGCCCACCCTCGACGAGGTGGCCCGGCGCGCCGGCGTCTCGCGCACGGCGGCCTCCCGGGTGATCAACAACGCCCCGCACGTCAGCCGGGCCAAGCGGGAGGCGGTCGAACGCGCGGTGCGCGAACTGGGCTTCGTCCCCAACCCGACCGCGCAGGCCCTGGCCAGCCGCCGGGTCGGCGCGGTGGTGCTGGCGGTCTCCAGCGACGAGCCGGGCCTGTTCGCCGACCCCTTTTTCGCCGAGGTGATCGTCGGGGTGAGCGCCGCGCTGGAGCAGACCGACCTGGAGCTGGTCCTGCTGCTGGCCAACACCCCGCGCGGGCGCGACCGGCTGGAGCGGCTGCTGCGCTCGCGCCGCGCCGACGGCGTGATGCTGATGGCGCTGCGCGGCGACGACCCGCTCGGCCGGCTCGCCGAACAGACCGACCTCCCGGTGGTGTTCGGCGGCCTGCCGCTCACCGGCGAGCCGCGCTGGTACGTGGACGCCGACAACCGGGGCGGCGCCCGGCTCGCGGCCGAGCACTTCGTCCGGACCGGGCGCCGGCGGCCCGTCATGATCACCGGTCAGCTGGACACCCGGGTCGCCGCCGCCCGCGAGCAGGGCTTCACCGAGGGCCTGGCGCTGGCCGGGGTCCCGTTGCTCGGCGTCGAGGCCGGCGACTTCACCGAGGACGGCGGGGCCGCCGCGATGGAGCGGCTGCTCGCGGCCCACCCCGCGCCGGACGCGCTGTTCACCGCCTCCGACGCGATGGCGATCGGCGCGCTGCGCACGCTGCGCACCCGCGGGCTGCGGGTGCCCGAGGACGTCGCGGTGATCGGCTTCAACGACCTGGCCAGCGCCCGGCACACCGCCCCGCCGCTCACCACCGTGCACCAGCCGGTGCGGGCGCTGGGGCGCGAGATGGCCAGGATGCTGGTGGCCGCCATCGAGGGCGACGACCCCAGCCCGCTGATCCTGCCGACCCGGCTGACCGTGCGCGAGTCCGCCCCGGACGTGCCCGCGGCGGGCTGACC
>NZ_JBHUWH010000836.1:0-1640 GCF_042670125.1 Kitasatospora sp. NPDC057198
GAGCGGGAGGCTCGGTCCGGCGCCGGTGGCGGGGAGTTCGCCGCCCGGACCGGTGGGGCTCGGGGCGGGCAGGGTCCGCGAGGCGCTGGGCGAGGGGGCGGGGCCGGTGGTGCTCGGGCTGGGGGACGGGCTCGGGCTCGGCGCGGGGCTGCCGCTGGGGCTCGGCGAGGGGCTGGGGCTGGTGCTCTCGCAGTCGACGACAGCGTCGAACGGCCGGTAGTGCAGTTCCCCGGCGACGACCGACTGGCCGTCGACCAGCGGCCCGGCGTCGTAGGCGCGGGCGATGACGTCGCCCTCGATGTTGGAGCCGTTGATGTCCTTGAGGTGGGCGCTGGGCGCGTAGATGGTGCCTTCCAGGGAGTCGCCGGTGGCCATGGTGAGGTCGGTGGCGTCCGGGAAGTCCCACAGCACGTAGGGGGCCTGCGGGCCGCTGATCCCCGGGGTGTTGGGGTTGTCCCAGACGAACACGCCGCCTTCGGCGGTGGTGTCGGTGACGATCACCAGCGGGGTGTCCTCGGTGGGCTGGTTGCGGAAGCTGATCTCACCGAGGGCGTTCATCTGCTGGCCGGTCAGGTGCAGCACGTTGGTGCGGCCGGGGGTGAGCGTCAGGTGGCCGTTGACACCGGGCGGGTAGGGGCCGTCGGGCAGCGGGTTGCCCGCGTCGTCGACCAGGGTGACGTTCTGCGGGCAGGCGGCCATCGCTCGGGCCCGTTCGCGGAAGGTCGCGAACGCGCCGGTGAAGTCGATCAGGCCGGGCGCCGGTCCGACCGAGGCGAGCGGCTGGTGCAGCGTCATCTCGATCCGCGGCACCGAGTTGTGCGCCGCACCGGCGGCCACCACCTGGGTCTGGACCTGGGCGCCGTTGACGTCCCGGTCGACGGCGAGCGCGCCGGTCATGTCGCCGATCTTGGTGTAGCCGTCCATGAGCACCTTGAGCACCCCGTCCGGGGAGCTGCCGGCGAAGTCGACCCGGCCGCCGACCACCAGCGCGGCGGGGTGGTCGTCGCCGGGGGCGGTGAAGGTGCCGGGGGTGTGCAGGCTGACGTTGTAGCCGGAGCCGAAGGTGAGGTTCCCGCCGGTGGCGACCGGGCCTTCGGCTTCGGTGCTGCCCAGCGTGGTGTCCTGCTCCACGAAGGCGTTGTAGCCGAGGTTTCCCTCGACCGGGTTGCCGATCGAGGCCCGCTTGGACCCGGCGGCGACGGCGGACGGCGACAGGAGGGCCGGGGCGAGCACGGGGGTGGCGGCCAGGCCCAGTGAGAGGGCGGCGAGGGTGAGGGGGCGTACGGACATAACGGGAGATTAGGTGGGCAAAGCGGTCAATCGGGTGCCGCCACGCGGCGCCTCCCCGGACGGCGGCCCTCCGGCGGAGCATGACCGCGGCGGCCGGTCGGGTCGCCGCGGGCGCGCCGCGCCGCACGGTCGGCGAATTCCCGGCGAACTCGGAGTCGGCTCCCAGGAATCCCGCCGGGAAGGTTCCCCGACGAACCACCGGCCCGCCGGGCACCCCGGCCGCGCCCGTCCGCCCTCCGCAAGCTGACGCCGCACCAGGCCGCCCCGGCCGGAAGGGGGGTGACGGTGGCCGGATCCCGCCATCCGACAGCTGCTCCGCGGTGGCCGACCCTTGCCAATTGGTATAGGCC
>NZ_JBHUWH010000837.1:0-1616 GCF_042670125.1 Kitasatospora sp. NPDC057198
CGGCCAGCATCACGCCCGTGCTCGGCGCCGCGGCGGTGAGCGCGGCCCCGGCGGCCGATCCGATTACTTGCTGAAGTCCGGGAGGAGCTTCGCGTAGTCGGTCGCGGTGGTGTCGAGACCGGCCTTGGTGTCCGCCTGGCCCTGGGCGATCTTGCCGAGGGCGGTGCCGAAGGAGCCGAACAGCGAGGCGTACTCGGGCAGCTCGGGGCGCGGCTGGGCGGAGGGCAGGATCGCCTGGAAGTCGGCGATGCCGGGGTTGGCCTTGACCTCGTCGGTGTAGGCGTCGCTACGGGTGGGCAGGGTGCCGTTCTTCAGCGCGAGGAAGGTCTGGCTCTCGGCGGAGGTCAGGAACGCGGCGAGCTTCTCGGCGGCTTCCTTGTGGGCCTTGTCGGAGCCGGCGTAGACGGAGACGTTGTGGCCGCCGGTGGGGGCGCCGCCCTTGCCGGTGGAGCCGTTCGGGACGGCCGCGATGCCGAGGTTCTTCTTGTCGGCGAACGCGGAGCCCTTGTAGACGTTGGTGACCTCCCACGGGCCCTGGATGATGGCGGCGACCTTGCCGTTGTTGAAGGCGTCCATCATGTGCGCGTAGGCGTCGGTGGTGACGTCGGCCTTGACGGTGCCGGGCGCGGTGAACATCGACTTGTAGGTGTCGATGGCCTTGACGGCCTCGGGCGAGTTGATGGTGATCTTCTTGCCGGCGGCGTCCACCATGTTGGTGCCCTCGCCGTACAGGAACGGCATGGCGTAGTAGCCGTCCGCGGCCTTCAGCCAGAAGCCGTCGACGCCGGCCTTCTCCTTCAGCTGCGCGGCGTCGGCCTTGAGCTCGTCCCAGGTGGTGGGGGCGGCGGTGATGCCGGCCTTGGCGAAGAGCTCCTTGTTGTACATCAGGGCGAGGGTGTCGGTGACCAGCGGGACGCCGTAGGTCTTGCCCGAGTACTTGGCCTGCTGGATCAGCGAGGGCTGGAAGACGGAGGCGTCGGTCAGCGCCGGGGTGCCGTCCAGCGGCTCCAGGTAGCCGGCCTTGGCGAAGGCGGAGGTCCAGCCGACCTCGGAGCGGAAGACGTCCGGCGCGCCCTTGGCGCCCATCGCGGTCTGCAGCTTGTTCTGCGCCGTGTCGAACGGCACGTTGACGAAGTTGACCTTGATGTTCGGGTTCGCGGCCTCGAACTTCTTGACCAGCTCCTGGTAGTTGGGAGCCTCGTTGGTGGCGTTCGAGGTGTCCCAGTAGGTGATGGTGACCGGTCCGCCGTCGCCCTTGGCGTCCGAGCCGGAGCCGCTGCTGCTGCAAGCCGCCATGGTGACCGCCAGAGCCGCAACGAGAGCGGAGGCCGCGATGCCACGCCGCATGGAAACTCCTAGAAAGGTGGGGGTGCCCGAGATGGAGGAGGACGGCGCATAATGGCTGTCCGAAGCCGACTGCGCCGTTGCGGCCGCCGGGCTTGAGCAGGAACGTAACAGCGCGGCAAGCGTTGCTGAAAGCCCTTGCAGCAAGTTTCTGCAAGGTGAAGGTGATCGTTACGTCCACGTGTCCTTAGAGTTGCCGTCGCGCGTCTTGACCATCCGTCGCCTTGCGGAAACTCCTTGCAGTCAGCGGGCACGGAAGAGCCCCCGGGAGC
>NZ_JBHUWH010000838.1:0-1602 GCF_042670125.1 Kitasatospora sp. NPDC057198
CAGGTGCGTACGTGACGTACGCACCACCCCGGGGCGTTCCGGTCCGGGCCCCCGTCCCGCACAATGGGCAGTCGGGTCCATGCGCCCGCGACGGCATCTGTTCGGTATCAATTCGCCCAGGGCGTAGGGCAGAGCGGTCGAAGTCGGCGGAAACAGCGGCTCGGCAGAGTACCGTCGGATACCAGACCGACCGCCGACGGCGCAGCCGGTCTCACAGCACCAGGCCCCGACCCCCGCGGGGCCCCTGGCGAAGGGGAAGCACCTCGTGGCACGCATCGGAGACGGTGGCGACCTGCTCAAGTGCTCGTTCTGCGGCAAGTCGCAGAAGCAGGTGAAGAAGCTGATCGCCGGGCCAGGCGTGTACATCTGCGACGAGTGCATCGACCTGTGCAACGAGATCATCGAGGAGGAGCTCGCCGAGAGCTCCGAGGTGCGCTTCGAGGAGCTCCCGAAGCCCCGCGAGATCTACGAGTTCCTCGACCAGTACGTGGTCGGCCAGGACCTCGCGAAGAAGGCGCTGTCGGTCGCGGTCTACAACCACTACAAGCGCGTCCAGGCCGGTGAGGCCGGGCGCTCCGGCAGCGGCCGGGACGACGCGATCGAGCTGGCCAAGTCCAACATCCTGCTGCTGGGCCCGACCGGTTCCGGCAAGACGCTGCTGGCGCAGACCCTGGCCCGGATGCTGAACGTGCCGTTCGCGATCGCGGACGCCACGGCGCTGACCGAGGCCGGCTACGTCGGCGAGGACGTCGAGAACATCCTGCTGAAGCTGATCCAGGCGGCCGACTACGACGTCAAGAAGGCCGAGACCGGGATCATCTACATCGACGAGATCGACAAGGTCGCCCGCAAGAGCGAGAACCCGTCGATCACCCGGGACGTCTCCGGCGAGGGCGTGCAGCAGGCGCTGCTGAAGATCCTGGAGGGCACCACCGCCTCGGTGCCGCCGCAGGGCGGCCGCAAGCACCCGCACCAGGAGTTCATCCAGATCGACACCACCAACGTGCTGTTCATCGTGGGCGGCGCGTTCGCGGGCCTGGAGCGGATCATCGAGGGCCGGGCCGGCGCCAAGGGCATCGGCTTCGGCGCGACCATCCGCTCCAAGCGCGAGGTCGACTCGGCGGACCACTTCCGCCAGGTGATGCCGGAGGACCTGGTGAAGTTCGGGATGATCCCGGAGTTCATCGGCCGCCTCCCCGTCATCACCAGCGTGCACAACCTGGACCGCGAGGCGCTGCTGCAGATCCTCACCGAGCCGAAGAACGCGCTGGTGAAGCAGTACCGCAAGCTGTTCGAACTCGACGGCGTGGAGCTGGAGTTCACCCGGGACGCGCTGGAGGCGATCGCCGACCAGGCGATCCTGCGCGGCACCGGCGCGCGCGGTCTGCGGGCCATCATGGAGGAGGTGCTGATGTCCGTGATGTACGAGGTCCCGTCCCGGCAGGACGTCGCCCGCGTGGTGGTCACCGGGGACGTCGTCTCCAAGCACGCCATCCCGACCCTGGTCCCGCGCGACATGATCAAGCGCGAGCGCCGGGAGAAGAGCGCCTGAGACGCGCCGCGAGCACACGGGAAGGGCCCCGCACCGGTGACGGTGCGGGG
>NZ_JBHUWH010000839.1:0-1586 GCF_042670125.1 Kitasatospora sp. NPDC057198
CCGAGACACCGTCCGGCGCCACCAGCTTCTGCTCCTCGGAGGCGTCCGGCACCTCCACGAACGCGTGCACCCGCGCACCCTGGGGCATCTGCTCCAGCGACGCGGCGATCGCGGGCAGCGCGCTCTCGTCGCCCACCAGCAGGTGCCAGCCGGCCGAGGCCTGCGGGGCGTAACCGCCACCCGGTCTCCGGCGGTCACCTGGTCTCCACCGCGGCGCACTGCCACTGGCCGGTGCGGGTGTGCCGCTCCAGGCGGAACGCCAGCACGTGGTGCCGCGGCCCCAGCTCGACCCGCACGCACGCCTCCACCGCGCCCGGACCCGGCGCGCAGTCGTGCACCCGGCCCAGCCGCGGACGCAGCACCCGGCCGCGCGGGCGCAGCGGGCCGCTCCGCACCAGCGCGGCGAGCTGGTGGAAGCCCGGCAGCGTGGTGTGCCGCTGCAACTGGTGCACCGGGCGGGCCCCGCACAGCACCTCCACCAGCCGGTGCGCGAAACGTCCGGCGAGGTCGGCGTGGCCGGTGCTGCTCGGGGCGGCCTGCCCCGGCCGGCGCGGCGGGCCGGAGCCGTCACAGGCCGCGCGCGGGCTGCGCGCGGTGCGCGGGCCCGGGTGCGGCTCCGGGTGCGGGTGGCGGACCGGGCGGCGGGCGCCGGACGCGGGGCGCACCAGCGGGTGGACCAGCGGGCGGATCAGCGGGCCGGGCGTCCGGGTGAGCTGCTCGGTCATGGTGGCCCTCTCGGTGGGGTGGGTGCCGGTGGCGGCGGACAGGGCCTTTGGTACAGGGCGGGCGAAGACCGCTCCAAGGGGGTTTCCCGGGGTGCGGCGGCCCCCGGAAAACCACCCGTACGGGTGGCGGCCCGGTAGCCGCCGGGGCGGGGTGGCCGGGTGCGGGGGCGGAAGTTGACGGCGGGTCGGCCCCCGGAACGGCCCGTAGGGGGACGCCGGGGGTGACCTGATCGGCGCACGGGCCGGGCGGCGGGCAGGGCATCGCGGACGGTCCGGCGGGCTGCGTATTCTTGACCCGTCGCACAGTGAGACCGTCAGAAGGGTGCCCCGATGCGTGTGTACGTGCCGACCACGTTGAACGACCTGGCGGTGGCGCACCCCGAGGGCGTCCTGGAGCAGAGCGTCGCGTACGCGGTGACGCCCGCGCTGCGCGAGTGGTACGTCAGCGACGACCTCGAGGAACTGGAGTACGCGGCCCTGAACCGGGCGGCGCTCTCCTCGGTCCGCCTGCTGGCCGCCGACCCGGACGCACCGCGCCGCCGGGTGGTCCTCGCCGTCGAGATCGCCGACTCGGCGGTGGCGCCGTTCCCCGGCGACGAGTACCAGGACCAGGCGTCGCTCGGCCGGGTCGTGCTGGCCGGGCCGGTCCGGCTGGCCAAGGCCGCCGCGGTGCACGCCGACGACACCGACGCGGACGTGCTGGCCGACATCGGCGCCGCCGCCGGGGCGATCACCGCCGCGGACGGCGGCGACCAGGACGCCCAGTTCACGGTGGACGGCGCGGAGGACCACGAACTGCTCTGGTACGCCGTCCAGGAGATCCCCGGCCTGATCGCCTGACCCCGCACGCCCCGAAGACCC
>NZ_JBHUWH010000840.1:0-1571 GCF_042670125.1 Kitasatospora sp. NPDC057198
GAGCGCCGTCGCGGCGCCGGCCGCCGCGGGGCGGGCACTGGGCGCCGCCGGGCCACCGGCCGGCCGAGCGGGCCGCGTCCGCCGCGGCCGCCGGAGCGCAAGCGGGTGGTGCTGGCCCGGCTGCTGGGGGAGGTGTTCATCACCCTCGGCGCGGTGATGCTGCTGTTCGTCTCCTACCAGCTGTGGTGGACCAACGTGCTGGCCAACCGGGACGCCGCCTCCGCCAGCAACAAGCTGGAGCAGCAGTGGGCGCAGCCGGCGCAGGGCGGCAGCACGCCGCCGCCGCAGACCAAGTTCGAGCCCGGCCAGGGCTTCGCCATCATCCACATCCCGAAGCTGGACCTGGACTACCCGATCGCCGAGGGCACCGACAAGCAGAAGGTGCTCGACCACGGCCTGGTGGGCCACTACACGGGCACCGCGATGCCCTCCGACCCGGACGGCAACTTCGCGGTGGCCGCGCACCGCACCACGCACGGGCAGCCGTTCCGGAAGATCGGCCAGCTGGTGCCGGGCGACAAGATCGTGGTGGAGACCGCGACGGCGTACTACACGTACGAGGTGGCCGGCGGCATCCCGGAGACCCCGCCGAGCAACGTGACGGTGCTTCAGAAGGTCCCGAAGGGCTCGCCGTTCACCACGCCGGGCCGCTACCTGACCATGACGACATGCACGCCGGAGTTCAGTGCCCGGGGAAGGCTGATCGTGTTTGGCAAGATGGTCGAGGAACGGCCGAGGAGCCAGGGGCAGCCGGAGGCGCTGACCGGGCAACACTGAGCAGCGAGGCACGGCACCATGGGCACAGCCATTCGGGGCGGGCAGCGGCGGCGGCGCGGACGGCTGGGGGTGGCCCTGGGGCTGCTGGGGGAGTTGCTGATCACCCTGGGGCTGGTGCTGGCGCTGTTCGTCGGGTACTCGCTGTGGTGGACGGACGTGGTGGCCGACCGGGCGTCCGGCCGGGCGGGGGACCAGCTGCGGCACAGCTGGTCGGCCCCGGCGGCGGCGCCCCCGGGGGAGCCGGCCGCCCCGGTGCCGCAGTACGCGGCGGGTGACGGGGTGGGCTTCCTGCACGTGCCGGCCTTCGGCCGGGGCGACCAGACGCTGATCCGGATGGGCACCACCGCGGAGGTGCTCAACGAGGGCGTGGCGGGCGTGTACGAGGAGCCGTACCGCTCGGCGATGCCGTGGGACGCGGAGGGCAACTTCGCGCTGGCGGCGCACCGGGACGGGCACGGCGCGAAGTTCCACGACCTGGACAAGCTCGGGGTGGGCGACCCGGTGGTGGTGGAGACCCGGGACTCCTGGTACGTCTACCGGGTCGCCGGGACGCTGCCGCAGACCTCCAAGTACGACGTGGGCGTGGTGGCGCCCGTCCCCGAGGGTTCGCCGTTCACCGGTCCGGGCCGCTACCTGACGCTGACCACCTGCACGCCGGTGTACACCTCCCGGTACCGGATGGCGGTCTGGGCGCAGCTGGTGCGGGTCGATCCGGTGGACGCGAAGCGCACCCCGCCGCCCGAGCTGCGCTGACGGGGGGCCGGCACGGGAGAGGGGCCGCACCGTTCGGGGAG
>NZ_JBHUWH010000841.1:0-1565 GCF_042670125.1 Kitasatospora sp. NPDC057198
GCCCTCGTCCGTGCGCGCGACGGCTACTGCGGCCCGGCCGCCCACGGCAGGTAGTCCGGCAGGTCGGCCGGGACGCGGCCGGGGAAGTCCGGGTCGCGGCGCTCGAAGAACGAGCGCACGCCCTCCACCGCGTCCGGGCCGCGGGTCAGGTCGTGGATCAGCCGGGAGTCGAGCCGGTGCACGGCCTCGGGGGAGTCGGCCCAGGCCATCCGGTACAGCAGCTGCCGGGTCAGCGCGACCGAGACCGGCGCGGTGCGGGCGGCCAGGGTGCGGGCCAGCTCCAGCGCGGCGGGCAGCACCTCCTCGGCCGGGTGCAGGGCGGTCAGCAGCCCGGCGGCGCGCGCCTCCGCGGCGGGCACGATCCGGCCGGAGATCATCCAGTCCAGCGCGGTGCCGAGCCCGACCAGCCGCGGCAGGTACCAGCTGGAGGCGCCCTCGGGGACGATCCCGCGCCGGGTGAACGGGAAGCCGAACTTGCCGTCCTCGGCGGCGATCCGGAAGTCGGCGGGCAGCAGCAGCGAGGAGCCGACCCCGACGGCGGCGCCGCGCACGGCGGCGATCACCGGCTTGTCCATCCGGTGCATCACCGAGGTGACCCGGCCGGCCGGCTCCTGGTAGCGGCCCGCGGCGGCGGCCGCGGCCAGTTCGGGGTCCTCGCTCCGGGTGAAGCCCTGCCCCTTGCCGTTCCCGGCGGCCAGGTCGGCGCCCACGCAGAAGGTCGGCCCCTCGGCGGTCAGCACCACGACCCGGACCTCCGGGTCGGCGTCGGCCCGCCCGAAGGCGTCGGCCAGCTCGTGCGACATCCGCACGGTGAAGCCGTTGCGCGCCTCGGGGCGGTTCAGCGCGAGGACGGCGACGCGGCCGTCCAGGCGGTAGGTGATCTGCTCGTAGTCGGTGTCCACGGGGCTCTCCGGTCCTCTCCGGTCAGCGGGCGGGGAAGGCGTCGGCCAGCAGGGCGGCGGCCGAGGCCCAGGTCAGGCCGTCCAGCAGGGCGGGCACGTCGGGGCCGCAGCCGGCCACCTTCGCGGCGAACTCCTCGTCGGTGGCGGGCAGTCCGGGGGCGCCCGGCGGCAGGGCGAGGGTGCGGCCGACCGTCCGGCCGCCCGCCAGCGCCACCTCGACCTCGGTCGCGCCGGTGAGCAGGTCGCTGCCGCCGCTGTCGGCGGCGAACACCTCGACCCGCTCCAGCAGCCGGCGGACGGCCGGCCGCCGCACCGCGGCGTCGGTGAACGCGTCGAAGCCGGGGAAGCCGTCCAGCAGGGCCGTCACCACGGCGTACTCCAGGCTGAACTTGCCCTGCAGGCCGGTGGCGGGCTCCCGGTGGATCAGCGGGTGGACGGCCGCGCGCGGGGTGCGCACGGTGATCCGCTCGACCTGCCGCAGGTCCGGGACGGCGGCGGCCAGCGCGCGGGCCGCGCCGATCGGGCGCTGCATCGCGTAGCAGCAGGGGAACAGCTTGGTCGCCAGCCCGTCCGGCACGGCGGGGCCGGTGAGGTCGAGCCGGTCGGCGGACCCGCCGACCAGCGGCAGCCACTCGTCCAGGGCCGACACGTCCGCCCCGGCCC
>NZ_JBHUWH010000842.1:0-1561 GCF_042670125.1 Kitasatospora sp. NPDC057198
CGTCACGTACGCACCACCCCGGGGCGGCGGGTCAGTCGGTGTACGAGTTCTTCCGGGTCGAGACGATCTGGTCGATCAGCCCGTACTCCAGCGACTCCTCGGCGGTGAGGATCTTGTCCCGCTCGATGTCCTCGCGGACCTGGTCGACCGACTTGGTCGAGTGCTTGGCCAGCATGGTCTCCAGCTGCTCGCGCATCCGGAAGATCTCCTTGGCCTGGATCTCCAGGTCCGACACCTGGCCGCGGCCGGTCTCGGTGTACGGCTGGTGGATCAGCACCCGGGCGTTCGGCAGCGCGAGGCGCTTGCCGGGGGTGCCCGCGGCCAGGATCACCGCGGCGGCCGAGGCGGCCTGGCCCATGCAGACCGTCTGGATGTCCGGCTTCACGAACTGCATGGTGTCGTAGATCGCGGTCAGCGCGGTGAACGAGCCGCCGGGCGAGTTGATGTAGAGCGAGATGTCCCGGTCCGGGTCCATCGACTCCAGGCAGATCAGCTGCGCCATGATGTCGTTCGCCGAGACGTCGTCCACCTGCGAGCCGAGGAAGATGATGCGCTCCTCGAACAGCTTGGCGTACGGGTCGTACTCGCGGATGCCCTGCGAGGTGCGCTCGACGAAGCGCGGGACGATGTAGCGGCCCTCGGCGCGCATGTCCTCCAGGCGGGCCTTGGCGCCCGACAGGCTGGGGATGTTCATGGTTTCTGGTCCTCCGAAGCGTGCGGTCAGGGGTGCGTTGCCGGTCAGCCGGCCAGGCCGGCGCCGGTGCCGCCGCCGCCGGGGACGTCCGCGGCGCTGTGCATGATCTCGTCGATCAGGCCGTACGCCTTGGCCTCCTCCGGGGTGAACCAGCGGTCGCGGTCGGAGTCCGCGGTGATCTGCTCGAAGGACTGGCCGCTGTGGAAGGCGATGAGCTCCGACATCCGCTTCTTGGTGCGCAGCAGCTGCTCGGCCTGGATCCGGATGTCGGTGGCGGAGCCGCCGAGGCCCGCGGAGGGCTGGTGCATCAGGATGTTGGCGTTCGGCAGCGAGAAGCGCTTGCCCTTGGCGCCCGCGGTCAGCAGGAACTGGCCCATCGACGCCGCCATGCCCATCGCGATGGTGACCACGTCGTTCTTGATGTACTGCATGGTGTCGTAGATCGCCATGCCGGCCGAGATGGATCCACCCGGGGAGTTGATGTAGAGGTAGATGTCCTTCTCGGGGTCCGCCGCGAGCAGCAGCAGCTGGGCGGTGATCTTGTTGGCGATGTCGTCGTCGACCTGCTGGCCGAGGAAGATGATGCGCTCGTTGAGCAGCCGGTTGTAGACCTGGTCGCCCAGGCCGCCACCCACGTCGCCGCCGGCGGCGTGCGGTGCCATCGGGCCAGGCATCTGCATCTGCGGGAACGTCACTTAGCCACCTGCTCAGTCGATCTGCGTGTGTGTCGCTGTCCACCGACCCTAACGCGCAGGCCCCGCCGCTGAATCCCCCACGCAGAACTGTTCGCTGTGAGCGCAGGGTGGGCGCGGTGAGCAGGCCGAACTCGCGCTGCCGGTACGGCGGAACGCGAACGGGCCCGGACAC
>NZ_JBHUWH010000843.1:0-1550 GCF_042670125.1 Kitasatospora sp. NPDC057198
GTGCAGCTGAGGGCCGGAGCGGCGTTGCTGCCGCTGTAGTTGGCGTTGAAGCCGAAGTTGGTGCTGCCACCCGCCGGGACGGCGCCGTTGTAGGCGGCGTTGTTCACCGTGACGACCTTGCCGGACTGGGTGTAGGTGCCGCTCCAGAGGTTGGTGACCGTCTGGTTGCCGGCGTAGGTCATGGTGACCTTCCAGCCGTTGGTGGCGGTGGACCCGTTGTTCTTGACGGTCACCGCGCCGGTGTAACCGGAGCCCCAGTCGGACGAGTTGGTGAAGGTCGCGGTGCAGCCGCTGCCGGTGCCGCCGCCGCTCGGGCTGGGCGACGGGCTCGGCGACGGGCTGGTGCTGCCGGACGGGCTGGGCGACGGGCTGCCGGTGCCGCCGGTGCCGTGGCTGACCGTGATGTTGGAGCTGCCGCTGCTGCCGTAGCCCTCGGTGGCCAGGATCTCGTAGTTCGGGGTGCCGAGGTTCAGGCCCGCCTTCGCCCACGCGGTGAAGAAGTTCGACACGGTGATGGTGCCACCGGTGCGCTTCGACTGGCGGATCGCCCAGAACTGGGTGAAGTTCGAGTGGTCGCCCTCGATGGACGGGGCGTCGGTGCGCTGCGTCGAGTACAGGTCGTAGGTGCTGCCGTCGCTGACCACCGAGCCCAGCTTGGTGGCGCCCGAACTCGGGTTGTAGTTCCCGTAGTTGTCGACGATGTAGTACTCGATGAGCGGGTTGGTGGTCCAACCGTACAGCGACAGGTAGCAGTTGCCGTTGCAGTTGAACGTGCCCGAGTAGGTCACCGCGTCGGTCGTGCCCGGGTTCCAGCCCTTGCCGGCGACGAAGTTGGTGACGTTGTTCCAGGTGGTGCTGTACTGGCCGCCGGCGCCCAGGGTCATCGACGCCTGGCCGCTGTTCTGGCTCCAGAACGAGTAGAAGTACCCGTTGTCGGTGCCGGTGCTGTTCGTCGAGACGGTCGTGTCGGCGCTCGCCGAGGTGGGGATGGTGAGCACGGCCGCGAAGGCCACGGCAAGGACGGACGCCTTGCTGACGAGCGGGGAGAGGCGGCTGCCTCGGGTGGGACGGACGGGCTTCACGTGGGGGCTTCCTCTTCTGCGGGGTGGACGGAAGGGGTGCGGCGTGGCATGACCCGGTGCGGCGCCGCGGCCGGGGATCACCGGGGCCGGTCGCGATGGTCGACTCGGATCAGCAGTCGTGGGCCTGCCGATGGCGACGATGCTGGCCCGCGACTGTCGGACTGTCAACACTTTCGACAGGCTTGCGAAATGATCGAGGCTGCCGGAGATTCGTCCGGCGGGAGATATCCGCTGCTCAGAGATGTCGAGCGGGAACCGGCTGGCTGGGGAAGCGACTTCGAGGAAGTTCGGGTCGGCGGCGGCCGGAGGGAATGGCCGATCCTGAGGGGGTGTTTTCCTCGAAACTTTCTCTCCTTCTATCGATCGCTTCGGGGGCGGCGAAACCCGTTCGACCCGGCCGCCCCCGGAAGGGATCATGGCGGGATGACGCCCACCGCGCCGACCGCCCGGCGGCTCCGGGAGCGCGCC
>NZ_JBHUWH010000844.1:0-1546 GCF_042670125.1 Kitasatospora sp. NPDC057198
GCCGCCGCCCGTCCGGGCTGCGGTCCTGCGGCGCCGGAGCGCCGCGCGCCCTCCCCGTCCGAGCCGTGCGGGCGGCGGGCGCGGCCGGCCGGGGGTCCGGGGGCAGGCCCTACGATGGGGGTCGAACTGTCCGAGTCGGGCGCGGGGCGGCCGTGCCGGAGGGAGTCTCCCATGGAGTTGGCGGGTGTCGACCCGGGGCACGGCGAGGGCGGCGACGGCGGGCGTCCCAGGCGGCGCGGGCAGGGCGAGTTGGCGACCGAGGTGCTGTCGGTGCTGCACCGGGCGCCGGGGCCGGTGACGGCGTCCTGGGTGCAGGAGCAGGTGGGCGGCGATCTGGCGTACACCACGGTGATGACGATCCTGTCGCGGCTGCTGGCGAAGCAGGCGGTGGTCCGCAGCCGGGCGGGCCGGGCGTACGTGTGGTCGGCGGCGGCGGACGCGGCGGGGCTGACGGCCCGCCGGATGCGGCGGTTGCTGGACACCGAGCCGGACCGGGACGCGGTGCTGGCCTCGTTCGTGACGGCGCTGACGCCGGAGGACGAGCAGGTGCTGCGGGTGCTGCTGAACGCGGCGGAGTCGTCCCCGGGTGCCGGGGGCGGGGACGACGGGCGCTGAACGATGGGCTTCTTCGTCTTCCTCCCGCTGGTGCTGCCGTTGACCTCGCTGCCGATCGCGCGGCTGGCCGAGCACCACTTGCATCCGCGCAACGCGGTGCGGCTGCTGTTCTGGATCGGCGTGACGATGGCGGTGTGCAGCACGCTGGCGCTGGGTCTGCTGTTCGTGGTGGGCACGGCGCAGATCCCGGGCAACCCGCTGCCGGACAGCTGGTCGGATCCGGAGATCCGGACGGCGGTGCCGTTCCACGAGGAGGTGGGGACGGCGGCGGTGGTGGGCCTGGTGACGGTGCTGACGGCGTGCTCGCGTTCGCTGCGCCGGCACCTCCGGGTCCGGGCGCGGGCGCAGCGGGTGCTGGCGCCGATGCCGCTGGATTCGGACCTGGTGGTGCTGCCGGACCCGGAGCCGTACGCGTACGCGGTGCCGGGCGTGCCGGGGCGGGTGGTGGTGTCGACGGCGATGATGGACAGCCTGGACGCGGACGAGCAGCGGGCGCTGCTGGCGCACGAGCGTTCGCACCTGGCGAACCGGCACCACCGCTTCCTGCTGGCGGCGCAGTTGGCGAGTTGCGTGAACCCGTTCCTGCGGCCGTTGCAGAAGGCGGTGGGGTACGCGACGGAGCGCTGGGCGGACGAGGAGGCGGCGGGGTCGGTGGGTGACCGGCGGTTGACGGCGCGGGCGGTGGCCCGGGCGGCGCTGGTGACCCGGGGCGGCGGTCCGGCCGCGTCGTTCGCGGCGTTCGCGGCGCCCGGTCCGGTGCCGCGCCGGGTGACGGCGCTGCTGAGTCCGGCGCTGGGCGAGTCCTGGCCGCCGCCGGCTTCTCCGGCGGGTGTGGCGGCGATGGTGGCGGCGGCGGGGGCCGCAGTCTCGGCGGTCTAGGCGCTGAACGCCGCGGTCGCGCTGCGGCTGCGGGTGAAGGGCGCCACCCCCA
>NZ_JBHUWH010000845.1:0-1530 GCF_042670125.1 Kitasatospora sp. NPDC057198
GCTCGGCGATCCGCTCGGCCTCGGCGGCGACCGCGGCGGCCCCGGCCTCCAGCAGCCACTGCGGGGGGCTGAGCAGGAAGGAGGTGGCCTCGACGTCGCCGCGCACCGGCTTGGCGGCGCCGGCCGGGTTGGGGGCGCCCCCGGTGCCGTACAGCTCCTCGTACTGCCGGACCACCTCGTTGACCGGCAGCGGCGGCCAGAGCGTGCTGGCGCCGCTGTCGCGGGCGATCACCAGGCGCAGCGTGCTGCCGGGGCCGCCGGTGTGCTCGCTGCCGTCGACGGCCCAGCAGACGTAGCCGAGGTCGAACTCGCGGACCTTCACCTCCCGGTGCTGCGAGCGCGGCACCCCGGCGTTGATCCAGTCCTCGGCGGTCTCCCGCGCCTGCGCGTACGTGGTCACCACGTCTCGTCCCTCCCCTGTCCTCGGGTCAGTTCGCCGGGACGGCGCGGGCGAAGCCGCCGTCCACCATGAGTTCGGCGACGGTCTCCAGTTCCGCCGGGCTGCCGGCCAGGCGCAGCAGGAACGCGTCGAAGCTGTCGCCGCAGGGCAGCAGGAGGCGCTGCACGCGCTGTTCGACGGGGCCCTCGGAGCCGTCGTCGCGGGCGTCGTCGTAGGGCAGGAAGCCGACCGAGCCGGTGTCCTCGCCGCGGACCTTGACGGTCAGCAGGCCGCCCTGGAGGTAGGCGACGGCGAGGTGGTCCTTGCTGAGGTGGTCGCGCAGGCACTTGTTGGCGTACACCAGGTCGTCGGTGCCGTACTCCTCGCTGAGGGTGAGGAAGGGCTGGTCGACGAGCAGGCCGAGGTCGACGTCGAGGGCGACGCCGACCGGGCCGCGGCCGCCGGTGACCTTGAGGAAGTCCCGGTAGGCGGTCGGCAGCGGGTGGCCGAGGCGCTGCTCGGCGCGCTGGACGAGGTCCTCGGTGACGGTGACCGGGTCTCCGCCGTCCTTGGCGAGCGAGAAGTGCGCGGGGCGGTGGTCCTGGAGCGGGCGGGTGCCGCGGCGGCCGTGGTCGGCGGTGGAGCGGGCCAGGCCGCCGTGGTGCCGCAGCAGGGCCTTGACCTCGACCGGGACGAGTTCCATCCGGCGCCAGCCCTCGGGGGCGCCGGCGACGGCGTGGTGCCAGGTCCAGCCGGGCGGGGTGGCGACGGCGCTGTCCAGGTCGGCCCAGAGCTCGTGGCCCTGGGTGTAGAGCGCGGCGTTGGCCGACACGTAGTCGGTCAGGCGCAGTTCGTCGACGCCGAAGCCCTCCGGCGGGTCGGCGACCTCGGCGGCGGCGGCCGCGTACGGCGAGAAGTCGGGGTACCCGTTCTCGTCGACGCGCACCCCCCGGGGGTGGCGCTGGGCCCGGACCGGGTCCGGGAACTGCACCACCTGGCCCGCGTAGGCCGCGTTGGGCACGGCGGTGGTGCCGGGCCGGCCTGTCGTCATCTGTGGTCCCCCACTGGCAGAAGCCGATTTCCTCGGGGACCAGCGTAGGGCAACGGCCGTTCGCGTTCGGGGTACGGGGGTCGACCGGCGGGCACCCGGC
>NZ_JBHUWH010000846.1:0-1525 GCF_042670125.1 Kitasatospora sp. NPDC057198
TGGTCCAGGAACCACAGGCGCTGCTGCGCGAACGACACCGGCAACGGCCCCGCATCCCGCACCACGGGACGCACCACCGAACCATCCGCACCCGCGACGCCGTCCATCGCAGCTGAGTTCCGATCGAACCGGTCGGGGGCCATTTCTTCCATGTCGATGCCGAAAGCGGCTGCCGTTTCGGCTGCTGCGAGTGCGCTGATTGCGGCCACCACTTGATCGAAGGTTTCCGCACCCTCCATCAGTCCGGCCGGAACCGTTATCCCGAAGTCCGACGCCAGCCGTGAGACCGCCTGGTCGAGCAGCGCAGAGTTCTCCAAGACGGTGGATATTTCGCCGTCCGATCCGACCGCAGAACCCCAGACGTCCGACAGGGCTTCTGCTAGCTCTCCATGCGAGGGGATTCGCCGGAACACGAGACCACCGGTCCTTTTCTGTCGGGATTGCCCTGTAATCAATAATTGCCCACAGATGATAGTGTCACGCGAATTTAGTGAAGGCCATTGAACTTTAGTGCAGCGGTCATAATGCTCACTTGGCTTCAGGTTGGGTTTTTTCTGGCGTTCCGGACATAGGTGAACGGTTCGGATGATTTCGGTGATCTATGCGCAACTCGGGCGATCGTGCTGGTGTGCCGTCGCGCGTGGAAGATCGAGGACTCGCTGTGCTCCAGGCATGCGAGTGACTGGTTCGGCGGCGTACATCGATGTCGGATCGGGCGCTCTGGGGTGCTCAAGGCGTTGCCCAAAGGTCCAATACGCGAACACAGCCGCTGTAGAAATAATCGAGGTTGCTAATGAAGCCATCTTTGTGTCGCCGCTGAATCTCGACTTCACGGAGATGGGCAGGGTGCGCGAGGAGGCAGTGAAGCCATCGCGCAAATTCACTATTTGTCGGGGAGTGGAAAATGCTGCTGCCGGAGAACCGTGTAGGGGACGTAGAATTCGATCGGGTGCGCGGGCGGGTGGAGTTCCGGGTCGATGCTTCGGTGCATGCGGCAGCCATGGCCTTGGCGGATGAAAATGACGTCGACCTGTTGACGGTTTTGCATGCGACTCTCGTGGTTTGGCTGAACCGGCTGGGCGTCGACGCGGGTGCTGTGATTCGGATCCTTTTGCTTCAAGAGAACTCTGCGGATGATGTAAAGAATTTTCGGCGAGTGACCCGGTGGACGGACCTCGCCGATGACATGGCGTTTCGGGAACTGATGTTCCAGATACGAGACACTGAGGGTGCGGTCTTCGTGCATCCGGGTGCCGATCACGATGGCGGGCAGCCTGATACCTGTCGAGCTCCAGCTCGGCGGGCTGTCGAAAAGGAGACGGCCAGGTTTGACCTCTCCGTGGAGCTGGAGGCGATGTACGACGCTCACGGCGATCCTGAGGGAATCACTGGATGGGTCCACTGCGAGACTGACCACTTCGACTCGAAACTGGTGGGTCATTTTGGGGTGTTGCTTGCGGGGGTGGTGGGGGATGCGGGTGTGTTGGTGGGTGAGGTGGAGTTGGTGGGTGAGGTGGAGCGGGAG
>NZ_JBHUWH010000847.1:0-1507 GCF_042670125.1 Kitasatospora sp. NPDC057198
CGGCGGCCGGGCGCGGGGCGGACGGCCGGGCGCGGCGGGGTGCTACTTGATGCCGGCCTTGGCGCACGCGTCCGCGTACTCGGCGGTGCACAGCTCCGCCTTGGTGACGTAGCCGTCGGTGACGACGTCCTGGACGTTCGCCTTGAAAACGGCCGCGGGGGCCAGCAGCACCGCCGGGACGTCCCGGTTGCCCGTCGGGTCGTGCACGGTGGTGGCGGGCGTGCTCTTCTTGCCGCCGGCCAGCTCGACGGCGAGGGCGGCGGCCGCGTCGGCCTCCTTCTTCACCGCCTTGTAGACGGTCATGCACTGGTCGCCCGCCAGGATGTTCTGCAGTCCCTGGACGGTGGCGTCCTGACCGGTGATCGGGACCTGCCCGTTGCGGTGGTTCTTGCGCAGCACGGCGATGGCCGAGTTGGCCAGGCCGTCGTTGGCCGCGAGCACGCCGTTGATGTTCGGCTGACTGGTGTACATCTGCTCGAAGATGGTCTGCGCCTGGGCGTTGTCCCAGTCGGGCACCGACTGGTTGGGGCCCTTGGTGTACTCGCCGGAGGCGTACTTCGGGTCGAGCACGCTGTTGTACCCGTTGGCGAACAGGGTGGCGTTGTTGTCGGTCGGGGAGCCGTTGAGCTCGGCGACGACCGGGTTCTTGGCGCCCGTGTCGCTCAGGCACTTCGCCAGGCCCTCCCCCTGGAGCTTGCCGACCTGGGTGTTGTCGAAGCTGACGTAGTACTGCGCGGAGCCGCCGAGGGTGAGCCGGTCGTAGTCGATGGTGGCCACGCCCTGGGCCTTGGCCTTGTCGAGGACGGCCTTGCCGGTGCCGCTGTCCAGGTTGACGATGACCAGCACGTTCACGCCGCTGGTGATCATCTGGTCCGCGATGGTCTGGAACGCCTGCTTGTCGCCCTCGGCGTTCTGGATGTCGTAGTCCACGCCGGCGGCCTTGAAGGCGGCCGCGAGGTAGGTGCGGTCGGCGGTCTCCCAGCGGACGGAGGACTTGCTGTCCGGCAGGATCACGCCGATCTTCGGCTTCTTGCCGCCCGCCGAACCGCCGTCGCCGGAGCCGGAGTCGGAGGAGGAGCAGGCGGTGGCCGTGGTGAGCAGGGCCGCCGACAGGGCGGCGGTGGCGAACAGGAGCCCCTTGCGCATGTGCAGGGTCCTTTCGGGGGCGTGTCCGGCCTGCGCCGGACGTGCATGACTGCGGACGGGTGGGGAAGGGCGCGGGAACGGGGCGGGGGAGACAACCCCGGCGCGGTTTGTTGCCTGCGACAACATACGACGTGCCGAAGGGGCCGCCAAGCCCTCGCGTCGACGCCGACGGGTAACGATCACATCACCGGACGCCCGCCGGCCCCGGCCGGGCAGGCGGCCAACTCGGCCCTTGAGCAAGGGAGATGGGGGCAGCGCCGCCCCGGGGCGGAGCGGAACGGCGAGCGGAACGAGGAGAGGAACGGGGAGCGGAACGGGTGGCGGCCCCGGCCCGGCGGCGGCGATGGCGCCCTCCCCGGGG
>NZ_JBHUWH010000848.1:0-1507 GCF_042670125.1 Kitasatospora sp. NPDC057198
GCTGAAGTCGGTCCGGCAGCTGATCGAGTCCGTCAACGACACCCTCAAGGGCCAACTCGGCCCGGCCCGCTCCCGGGCCGACCGCGCGCCCCGGCGGGGCGCGAGAGCGACAATATGCGCAAAACGGAAAACCGGCGGCCGAGTGCCGACCCTCCGTCAATCCGTGTTGCGCGGACGGACCTTGACGCCGCGCCACCTCCGCCGCCCCGGATGGCAGGAGAGTGCCGGGAACACGACGGGATCCGGCGTGCCGAACGGCCGGGCCACCTGTAATGCTTGGCGCGCCGTCGGGGGGCCGTACGGCACGAAGGAGAAGGTGGAGCGGACCATGACCGCGACGACGGAGTACGACGACCCGACCGGGGAGAGCGGCTCGGAACAGCGTTTCGAGACCTGGCGCGACCTCATATCGCTGACCAGGGAGTGCAAGACCAGCACCCCGCACGTCGACGACTTCACGGCCGACCTGCGCCGACTGGAACTCGGACCGGTGACCTTCCTCGGCTCGACCTTCCCCTCCAGCCGCTTCCAGCGCACCGCCGCCCAGGTGCGCAGCTCCGACCTGTCCGTCTTCCACATCACCCTGGTGCTCGAGGGCGGACTCGGCCTGGTCCTGCCCGACGGCAGCGGCTTCACCGCCGGGCCCGGGGAGTTCAGCGTGCTCGACAGCTCCCGCCCCTACGACCTGCGGGCCTTCGGGCCCGGCGGGCCGGGCCGGCCCCGGGTCAAGGCGCTCGGCATCGACTTCCCGTCCGCGCTGCTGCCGGTGCCGCCGAACCGGCTGCGCCGCCTGCTCGGCCGCTACCAGGTCCGGCCCGGCACCCTCCAACTGGTGTCGGACTTCCTGCACAACCTGAACCGGCAGGGCGGCACGCTCGGCCGGGCCACCGCGGACCGGCTCGGCCCGATCATGGTCGACCTGGTCTCCGCCTGGCTGGCCGAGGAGATGGAGGCCGAGCAGTCGCTGTCGCCGGAGGCCCGGCGGCGCGTCCTGGTCCAGAACGTCCGGGCGTTCGTCCAGCGCCACCTGCACGATCCCGAACTGACGCCCTCGGCGATCGCCGAGGCGCACCACATCTCGCTCAGCTACCTGCACCGGGTCTTCACCGAGGAGAGCGACGGCGAGACCCTCGCCGCCTGGATCCGCGGCCGGCGCCTGGCGCGGGCCCACCACGACCTCGCCGACCCGGCGCTGCGCGACACCCCGATCCACGTCCTGGCCGCCCGCTGCGGCATCCCCCGCCCAGACGACTTCAGCCGCGCCTTCCGCTCCACGTACGGCCTCTCCCCCCGCGAGCACCGGCGCGCGGCCCTGGACGGCGGCCTGCCGTAACCGGCCGCTGCGGGTGTCCGCGGCAGGCGGCGCGCGCTGGAGACGGAACGCCAATCCGCTGTGGACGCAGCGCCAACCTGCGGCGATCGCGGCCGACTAACGTGATCACCGCGAAGGAGGCCCTGGCCGCTCGGGGCGCTTCGCGGTCGACGTGCTGGCCGCCCAGGGGGATCT
>NZ_JBHUWH010000849.1:0-1489 GCF_042670125.1 Kitasatospora sp. NPDC057198
GGACGCCTCATGCGAGCGGCGGACGTTCGTCGAGCAGGTCACGGGCCTGACCCGCCGACACAGTCAGCGGACCGAACGAATGCGGTCGGTGCTGGCCGAGGTCGGCCTCGCGGTGGCCGGCCGCGCCGGTGCCCGGCTGGCCGACGTCTTCGGGGCGAAAGCCAGCCGGAACACGGTCCTGCGACTGGTCGACGCGCTTTCGGAGCCTCAGCCGCGGGCCCCGCGGGTGGTCGGCGTCGACGAGTACGCGATGCGCAAGGGACGTGTGTACGGGACCGTCCTGGTCGACGTCGAGACCCGTCGCCCGGTGGACCTGCTGCCGAATCGCGAGGCGGCCACCGTCGCCGCCTGGCTGGCCGAACGCCCAGGGATCGAGGTCGTCTGCCGTGACCGTGCTCCGTTCTTCGCAGAGGGCGCCAGCATCGGGGCACCCACCGCGGTCCAGGTCGCCGACCGTTTCCACCTCTGGCGCAACCTCGGCGAAGCCGCGGAACGGTGCATCTCCCGCCACCGCTCGTGCCTGCGCGCGACCACCGCCGGGGCGGCCCCGGAGTCGGCGGAAGTCCAGGTACCGACAGTTGCCGGGTCGCCATGGCCCACCGGCCACCGGTTCGCCGACCGCACCCGCGCCAAGCACGCCACCGTCCATGCGCTGTTGGCCGCCGGCCACAGCCGACGCTCGATCCAGCGCCAGCTCGGAATGACCTACCGCACCGTTCAGCGGCTGGCCGACGCCGCGAGGCCGGAAGAGCTGTTTCAGGGGCAGTGGCAGAACCGCAGGACCAAGCTCGACGACTTCAAGCCGTACCTGAACGAGCGGTGGGCCGAGGGTTGCACGAACGCCTGGACACTCTGGGAAGAGATCAAGACGCACGGCTACCGCGGCGGCTATGGAGCCGTCCGCGCCTACATCCGCCCGTTCCGCACCGCACCGACCGCACCGGCAGCCCGACCGCCGTCACCGCGGACCGTGGCCGGGTGGATCCTGACCCACCCCGACACCCTGCCGGAGAACGACCGGCTCAAGCTGAAGTCAGTGCTCGCACACTGCCCTGAATTGGACGCGCTCACCGGTCACGTCCGCGCGTTCGGGAGGATGATCACCGAACTCCAAGGCGACCAGCTCCCGCAATGGATTCAAGCGGTCCGCGCCGACGACCTACCGAGCCTCCACACCTTCGTCAACGGCCTGGAACGAGACCTTGCCGCCGTCACCGCCGGACTGACCCTGCCCTGGAGCTCGGGCGTCGTCGAGGGCCACGTCAACCGGATCAAGATGCTGAAGCGACAGATGTACGGACGAGCGGGGTTCGCACTGCTGCGGAAACGAGTCCTACTCGCCGGCTGAGTTCGTGGTCTCTGCGCGCAGGTCGCGAATCGGAAACGTCACTGGTGAGGGGAGGGCGTCACACTCGTGACCATGCAGCTCATCGGCGAGCAAGGACCAGGCGATGGCCTCGTCGGGGCCGAAGTACGACGGGTCGAGGTG
>NZ_JBHUWH010000850.1:0-1486 GCF_042670125.1 Kitasatospora sp. NPDC057198
GTCCTGCCGGGGCCGTCCTGCCGGGGCCCCGGTGGGCCCGCGGGACCCTCGGCGGCCCGCTGGGCCGCTGCTGGGTGGATTCCGGGAAGTCCCTGGGCGTTCGCTGGGAATCGAACGATCCCGCGTCGGTGCTGGTGGGCCGCCCGGGTGAACCTGACGGACCGTCGGACGGCACGGTTCCGGCCGCCCCGGGCGGGCGCGGTGAAGGCTTTGCCAATCCGTGGCGGAGTCTTGTTCCGCCCCCCGGTAGCGTCGTGCGGAACCCAGCAGGAGGACCCGCATCATGGCCGCACCCCACGCCCCGTCAGCGCCCGGCGCGCGCCCCCGATCCGCCGGTCGGCCGACGGCCCGATGATCTCCGGCCACGTCGCCGCATCCGCCCTGTGGGCGGTCCTCACCCCGCTGGGCCTGCTGCTCTCCGGTCTCGGCCTGGCCTCCACGATCCGGATCCGCCCCGGCACCGACCGCCCCCGCGACCACCTGCTCGGCCCGCTGCTGATCGCCTTCGGGATCCTGGTCGCGGGCTTCGGCCTCTGGCTGCTCTGAGCCGCCCCGGGCGGGCCGCGGGCTCAGCCGCCGCTCGAACCCTCCGGGCCCGCCGGACCGCTGGAACCCTCCGGGCCCGCCGGATCCTCCGCGAACCAGTGGCCGATGTTGGACCAGTCGAACGCCGAGCGCCACGCCGTCCGTCCGCCCGCCCAGCCGACCAGCGCGTCCACCACCCTGGCGGGGGAGACCGTCAGGGTCCGGTAGTGCTCGCTGGCCACGCCGTCGCGGTACTCCAACTCGTAGACGCCGTTCTCCCGCAGGCGCACCTGCACGTACCAGTTGCCGGCCGGCTCGTCGGGGCCGAACCGCTCGACGACCAGGTGCGACTCGCCGCGCTGCATGTTCGCCACCAGACAGCTCAGGGCCGTCGGCCCGGGATCGCGCACCGACAGCCCGCGTTCGGTCATCACGTGAAGCATGCGTGGAGCATGCCGCACCTCACCGACAGCCGGGGCGCCGGACCGGCCGCCGCACCCCTCCGGCGCGGCCCGCCCCTCGCGCGGGGGCTTCAGCCGGGTTCCCAGCCGGGCCGGGCGAGCACCGCCACCTCGCCGACGGCGAGCAGCAGGAGCACCGGGAACTCCGGATCGGCCTGCCCGACCGACAGCCCCACCCAGCGCGCCGACCCGGGCAGCCGCCACAGCAGGACGCTGCCGCTCAGCATGCTCAGGAACCCGAGCGGCTCGGGCCGGGCGGCGGCGGTGCCGGCGAGGCCGACGCGGTCCGGCGGCCAGAGGTCCAGGGTCTCCGGCGCGCCCCAACGAGCCGTCAGCAGGGCCGCCAGCGCCCGCAGCGCGTCCTCGATCTCCCGCTCCGCCGGCTCCACCACCTCGGAGCCCCGCCCGTCCCAGAAGTCCCGGGTCTCCTGGAGCACCAGCAGGTGGTACCCCGGCCCGCCCCACCCCCCGGGCGCCCAGGCCCGGCCCGCCACGGTCGG
>NZ_JBHUWH010000851.1:0-1483 GCF_042670125.1 Kitasatospora sp. NPDC057198
GCTCGCCGAGGCCGAGCGGGCCGGCGGACTGACCGGCCTCGGCGCCCGACTCGCCCCCCAGGTACGGGCACTGCTCGACGCGGGCGCCTCGGTCGGCTACGGCAACCTGTCCGCCCGGGGCGCCGACGAGCAGCGGCAGACCGCGCTGCGGACGGAACGGCGACTGCCCGGCCTGTTCGACGCCATCGCCGCCCAGGGCGCCCCGATCGTGGTCGAGACCTCCGGCGTCGCCCGCGCCACCGCCAGCGCCGACGCGTTCACCGCCGGCCTGGTCGAGGGCGAACCCACCCTGGCCGGCCTCGTCCAGGCCCCGGTCACCGACAAGAACCTGCTCTACTTCCACAAGCAGCCGCAGAACGCCGACTACCAGGCGTACGCCGCGCACGACCCGCAGCTCGCCGCCGCCCTCGCCGCGATCGACGCCGACCCGCGCACCGCCGAGGCCGCCCGGCACACCGTCCGGCGCCTGTTCACCGCCGCCTTCGCCGACACCCTCACCGCCGAACGGCAGACCGCCTTCGCCCGCTCGCTGTACGCGCTCTACAGCGCCGCGCCCGACCTGTCCGTCGAAGCCCACGGCACCGACCTGGACCGCTTCCTGACGCCCCCCGACGCCCGGTGGTTCGGCTACCTCGACGACGCCGAGGAGTTCTACCAGAAGGGCCCCGGCTTCACCGGCCGCACCATCACCTACCAGATGGCCGGCGTCCTGCTCGACGACCTGTTCGCCCAGGTCGAGCAGAAGGCCGCCGGCACCAGCGGCGCCGGGGCCGTGCTGCGCTTCACCCACGCCGAGGAGATCGAGCCGCTGGCCGCCCTGCTCGGCCTGCCCGGCAGCACCCGGCAGGCCGACCCGGCCCAGCCCTACGACTACGCGAACAACCCCTGGCGCGGCGCCGACGTCGCCCCGATGGCCGCCAACCTCCAGTGGGACCTGTACCGGGCCGCCACCGACACCGGGGGCAGGCCGGGCTACCTGGTGCGGATGTTCTACAACGAGCGGGAGACCGCGTTCAAGGACGCCTGCCACCCGATCGCCGAGGGCTCCTACTTCTACGACCTGGACGAACTGGAGCGCTGCTTCGGCCGGAGCTGACACCGCCACCGGAACGGGGCCGGGGACGGCCGACCGGGGACGGCCGACCGGGGACGGCTGACGGGCGACGGCCGACGGGGGACGGCCGTTCGGTGCGCGTAAGGTGGAACCGGCTGGTGCCCGTCGAAGAACCGGCAGGTGACGCGGCGTCGGCACCGCCGTACGGCTGAGCACTGACGGAAGGACGACCTGCGCCATGGCAGTTGACATCCGGGTGGAGCCCCTGGGCGACCGCGAGTACCTGGTCCGGGTCGAGGACGGCCCGGTCGGGGCCGCGACGCAGGTCCGGGTCACCGACGGGGTGCTGGAACGGCCCGGCCTGGCCGGCGGCGACGAACAGCGGATCGTGCACGAGACGGTGGCGTTCCTGATCGAGCGCCAGCCCGT
>NZ_JBHUWH010000852.1:0-1482 GCF_042670125.1 Kitasatospora sp. NPDC057198
CACTGGCGCGATCTGCCGGAGCGGTTCGGGCCGTGGAAGACGGTCTACGAGCGCCATCGACTCTGGTCAGCGGACGGCACTTGGGAACGTCTGCTGCAGCAGGTCCAGGCCGCGGCCGATGCGGCAGGCGAGATCGACTGGGACATCTCGGTGGACTCCACCATCGTGCGCGCCCACCAGCACGCGGCCGGCGCCCGCACCGACCCACCGCCGGCCCTCGCCGACTCAAAGGGGGAGAAGACGCTGGAACACCAGGACGAGACTCCGTGGCAGAGCCTCGTCGGCCGGCTGGTGGAGGTGGTGCGGGAGGTGAGGGCCTGGGCCGCTCGCGCGGCGGCTTCACCAGCAAGATCCACCTGAGCGCGGACGGCCACTGTCGCCCCCTGTCCCTGATCGTCACGCCCGGGCAGCGAGCCGACTGCACCCAGTTCGTGCCGGTGCTGGAAAAGATCCGGGTCCCCCGGCTCGGACTTGGCAGACCCCGCAAGAAGCCCGACAGCGTCGCGGCCGACAAGGCCTACAGCAACGGCCCTTGCCTTCAGTACCTGCGGCGGCGCGGCATCCGACACACGATCCCGGAGAAGACCGACAGCCAGGCCGCCCGCCTACGGAAAGGATCGCGAGGCGGACGACCACCGGGCTTCGACGAGGAGCGGTACAAGAAACGCAATACCGTGGAGAGGGCCATCAATAAGCTGAAGAACTCCCGCGCCGTCGCGACCCGTTACGACAAGCGCGGATACGTCTTCCTCGGCACCGTCACCGCGGCTGCCCTCGTCATCTGGCTCCGCACGTGATCAGTCAGCCCGTCCGGGACCTCGTCATCGGAGGCCCGGAAGGCCCCCTGCACGGCTGGCGAGCCAGACGGCGACACGCTGCTTTTCCTCGCGGTTTGCATAGGGGCTGTCGTAACGCGTGATCCACTCCAGGTGTCGCAGGACGTTCTTCGAGCGGTCCGGGTGACGTACCACGAGCACGTCGATGCCGGTCTCGCCCGTCGAGGCTTCGACGTACACGCTGCCGTCCAGAGCCATCATGCCGAAGCCCGGGTGGCCCGAGTGCACACCGAGGAACGCCGATGCCGCGCCTCGGCCCATGATGTCCCAGCGATCCAGCAGCCGGACCCGGGCCCAGAGCGCCGGTGCAGTGTCGCCGCTGTGCAGGTGCTGCAAAGCGGCCCGGTGCGAACGGGTGCCCTGCGGAAGCTGCACGAGGAACTCGCGCCGGTGGTCGAAAAGGCCCACGGAGACCGCCAGGTCGTACCAGTCCGCATTGAGCCGCTCGACCAGCCGCGAGGTGTCGTATCGGTGCGAGAAGCCCCCGGCGACGTCCTCCGCACCGTATCCGCGGACGAACGGCATCGTACCCGCCGGCACGGCGTCGGGGATCACCTCGAGGCCGGCCCGCCGCAGAGGCCGGTACACCTTGCGGTCACGCTCCTGAATACCCATCGACCCATGTTCTACCAGGGGCCAACAACCC
>NZ_JBHUWH010000853.1:0-1480 GCF_042670125.1 Kitasatospora sp. NPDC057198
GGTGGGGTCTTCGCCGTCGTAGTGGGCGACCCCGGTGAGGGTGTTGGTGGTTTCGATGTCCGTCCACGCGCCCGGCGTCTTCTCGAAGAAGACCCGGGCGGTGTGAGCGGTGACGTCGCTGACGAAGGGTGGGGAGAGAGCCCCGATCTTGCTACCTCCCCGAGGTCTTCAGCTCCCACGCGATGGCCTTGCCGATCTCGTGGGGATTCGCGTTGGTGGTGGCGTTGACGGTGATCTGCGGCGCGGAGCGGGCCCGGTCGGACGCGGCGGCGTCCTGGGGACGCAGGCTCGCGGCGGCTCGCTGGCCGTAGCCGTAGCTGTCCAGCCCTCGCAGCTCGGAGGTGACCGGGCGGAGGGCCTGCTCCAGCGGGCTCGCGTACGCGGCCGGAGCGGCGGCGAGCAACATCGGCGAGGCCATCAAGGTCTGCGGCGCGGCAGTCTGCGGCGCGGGCGCGCTGGCCTTGAACGGGTTGATCTTGTCGATGATCCCGCCGACCACGTTGGACACGCTGATCGACTTCATGCCGTTGATCAGCCCTTGGATCGCCGACTTGCCCTTCTCGTAGAGCAGCGAGCCCAAGTCGCCTATGGCGCACAGGATTTGGCCGGGCAGTCCGGCGACGAACTTGATCGTTTCACTGATCCCCGTCGAGACGCCGGAGACGATGTTCGACCAGGCAGAGGCCACCGCCCGCGTGCAGGCGTCCCACGCCGACGCCGTCCAGGACTGGACGTTCCGCCAGGCCGTGGAGACGGCCGAGGCCGTGGAACTGGCCGCCGAAGAGACCGTGGAGGTCACCGACCGCCAGCTCGACGCCGTCCAGGACGAGACCTCGGACCACGCGGAGGCCGTCCATGAAGAAACGTTTCGCCACGCGGACGAAGCTGCGGAGGCCGCCGAGCTGGCCGCGCCGGAGACCCAGGACGTCACGGACGCCCAGGTGGAGGACGTCCAGGAGGACACCGACGCCCACGCCGACGCCGTGGCAGCCGTCAGCCCGTCCCAGGCTTCCTGGACCAGGTGCCAGGCGGCCACGGCCCCGCGCGCCAGCAGGTCCCAGCCCGCCATCGTGACGGCGAAGCCGACCACCAGCGCCCGCAGCCCGAGGTCAACCAGCCGCATCAGGGCGGCAGTTGCCTCGGCGTTGTCGCGGAAGACCTGGAAGAACTGGCGGAGGGTGTCCGCGAACCACGAGATCGACGCGGCGATCTCGGGCGAGAACTGGACGGCCAGCCCGGCGAGGCCCTGGAGGACCGCGTCCAGGACGCCGACCAGCGGGCCCAGGATCAGGCGGAGCTGGTCACCCCCGTTGGAGAGGGTGAGGAAGAAGTCGCCGAAGGCGGCCCCGATGCCGACGAGCGCGACGGGCAGCTCGTCGGTGAACGCCCGCATCCCGGGCGTCGACATCGCCGCCGTGAGCTTCGGCAGCAGAACATCGGCGAAGTCGGTGATCGACTCCACCATGGGGCGGACGAAGGT
>NZ_JBHUWH010000854.1:0-1476 GCF_042670125.1 Kitasatospora sp. NPDC057198
GCCCGGCACTCCTGCCGTCGGGCCCCGCTCAGCCGTGCGCTCAACCTCCTTGCGGCAGACGCTCCTTGACGAAGTCGGCCAACCGCCGTACCCCGTCGGTGATCTGATCGGGCGTCAGGTAGGAGCAGGAGAGCCGCAGTTGGTGCTCCCCGCCGCCCCCGGGGTGGAAGCCGTCCATCGGCGTCCACAGCACGCCGTGCTTGCGGGCGCAGTCGTCCAGGGCGCGGGCGTCGGCCCGGAACGGCACCGTGACGACGGCGAAGAACCCGCCGTCGGGGTGGTTCCAGGAGACGCCGGGAACACCTCCGAGGGCCGCCTCCAGCGCCGCCAGCAGGGTGTCCATGTTGCGGGCGTAGAAGCGCCGGGCGGGCTCGTTGGCCGCCCGCAGGCGCAGTCCGCCCGCCAGCAGCATGCCGCCGATGACGGCCTGGGCGAGCGCCGAGGTGTTGACCGTGGTCATGCTCTTGAGCTTGGCGAGCTCGTCGGCGAGCAGCGTGGTGCGGCCGTCGGGCGCGCGCACCCGCTGGTCGGCGACCAGGTAGCCGACCCGGGCGCCGGGGAAGCAGGTCTTGGCGAAGGAGCCGAGGTAGACCACGTTGCCGCGGTCGCCGTCCAGCGCCTTCAGGGTGGGGCGGGCGGCGGCGGTGCGGCCGAAGAACCCGTACGGGTTGTCCTCGATCAGCAGGACGCCGCTCTGCTCGGCCGCCGCCAGCAGCCGGCGGCGGGCCGCCTCGTCCATGCTGGCGCCGGACGGGTTGGCGAAGTCGGGCACCACGTAGCAGGCCCGGGGGCACTTCCCGGCGGCGCGCAGCTCGCGGACGGCGGCGGCCAGCGCCCCGGGGTCGAGGCCGCCGTCCGGCCCGGCCTCCGGGACGGGGTGCACGGTCAGGTCGAGCAGCCGGGCGGCGCCGGTCACGCCGACGTAGCAGGGCGAGCTGACCAGCAGCACGTCGTCCGGGCCCGCGCACAGCGCGCGCAGCACCAGCAGCATGCCCTCCTGGGCGCCGACGGTGACCACCAGCGCCTCCGGGTCGGCGTCGATGCCCTCGTCGGCGGCCAGCGCCCCGGCGATCAGCGGGGCGATCAGGCCCTTGGTGCGCCCGTACTGGAACACCTCCCGGCGGATCTGGTGCTCCGTCAGCTTCCGTTCCTCGCGCAGGTGGCGCAGGTAGGTCTCCAGGTACCCGGGGATGTCCGCCGGGTCGAAGAACTCCTCGTACGGGCGACCGGGGGCGAAGGAGACGGCGTCCGGGTAGCGGCCGGTGACCTCGTTGAGGAAGGTCATCGCGTCCAGCAGCGGGTCGGCCAGCGAGCCGTGCAGGTCGGCGAGGTGCAGCTCCCGGCTCACCGCGCGTCCTCCCGGTAGGCGGCCAGCAGCCGTTCGGCGGCGAAGAGTTGGGCGGCGCGGCCGTCGTCGAGGACGCCGGGCATCGCGAAGAAGCCGTGCGGCATGCCGTCCCAGCGGCGCAGTTCGAC
>NZ_JBHUWH010000855.1:0-1465 GCF_042670125.1 Kitasatospora sp. NPDC057198
GCGGAAGGCCGAGGAAGGCCGACGGAAGGCCGACGGAAGGCCGACGGAAAGCGCCGGGAAACGGTACGGCGGGGTTCCGGTCGGAACGGTTCCGGGACGACCCGGTCGAGTCGGCGGTGAAGGCGGGCCCGTTCCGGCGCGGTGCCGCCGGGGAAGGCGTTCGCGTCCCGGGGCGGGCGGGCGGCCGCGCCCCGGGACGGGGGGCTCAGAGCTCGTCGGCCTCGTCGTCGTAGACCTCGCTGACGTCGAAGCGGCAGATCAGCAGCTCCGGGTCGGCGCCGTCGAACGGCTCGGGCAGCCACTCGCCGGGGTCGGACGGGTCGGTGGCCGACACCCACAGCGTGGAGTCGCCCTCCTCCAGGCCGAACTCCTCGGCGCGGGCGGCGATCTCGTCCGGCTCGTACTCGCCGAACAGCACGCCGATCGCGGCCGTCACCTCGCCCTCGGCTCCCGCGCCGGGCTCGAGCGAGTCGTCGACCCGTTCGGCCTGGGCGCGCAGCCGCTTGGGGTCGGCGATCAGGTAGTCGCGGCGGATCAGCACGCTGATCGCCTCGGGGTGCTCGGGGCCCTGGTAGCCGGACCCGGCGTCGTCGCCGGGGATCTCGAAGGGGGTGACCTCGTCGTAGACCTCGTAGAGGATCTGGTCGTAGGCGATGGCCGCCGCAGCGAGTTCCTCGTACGCGTGGACGACGACCGGATCGCCGGGTTCGGTGGAGCTGGAGACAGCCTGCAGGTGGCGGTCGATGGCGGCCTTGACCGCCTCTGCGGCGGCCCGTACCTCGGTGATGGTCAGCTGCGCGGCATCAGACATGGTGCAGACGCTATCCCCACCCGGCGACGACACGCACAGCGGTTGTCACCTACAGCCGCTAAAACCGGGCAAGTTCACCCCCGATGTCCGTTCCGGGTGCTTCTGCGCCCGCCCCCGCGAGGGGTTTCCGGCCACCGGGCCGTCCGGTCCCCGGGGGCGGGCGCGCATCGGCGCGGTCCGGCGCGGGTATCCCTCCGGGTACCGGAAAACTGATTGACGATCAGCTCGGGCCGGGGTGAGGCTCGGACCGTCCGCCCGGACGGGCCGTACCCGAACCGGCCACCTGTCGGCGACACGCCGTAGGCTTGCAGGCAGCACAGCAGCGGAGGAGACGCCTTGATCCCTACCAAAACGGTCCGGCTTCCGGAGTACGAGTACCAGTCGCTCCGCCTGCCGCGCGGCACCACCCGGAACGCCGCGCGCCAACTGCTCACCGAGCACGCCGAGTACGGGAACTGGGAGCTGGACCGGCTCCGGCTGTTCCCCGACGGCAGCCGCACGGTCCGGCTGAAGCGGAAGATCATCCGGCAGGTCCGTTCCACCTGGTAGCGGTCGTCCCCCGGAGCCCTCCGAAGACCCTTGGAGGCCCTCGGAGGCCCTCGGAGGTTCTCGAAGGCCCCGGCCCCGGAAGCACCCGGGCCCGCGCCCGGGTAC
>NZ_JBHUWH010000856.1:0-1433 GCF_042670125.1 Kitasatospora sp. NPDC057198
GGTCAGGGAGGCCATCGCGGCTACTTCTTCTCGCCGTCGAGGGCCTGGCCGACCTGCGCGTCGATCGACTGCAGCGCCTTGTCGACGGGCTGCTGCCCGTTGACGCCGGCGACGATCGACGCCTTCTGCGCGTCCCAGCGGGCCTGGAAGGCGTGCCGGTCCTGCAGCAGCAGGTCGGGGGTGTTGCGCGAGAGCTGCTCGAAGATGGCGTTCCAGTTCGGGTCCGCCTTGACCTTCTCGTCTACGCTCGCCTTCACCGCGGGGTCCACCTTGGCCAGGTCGTACGGGAAGATCGCGTGGAAGTCCATGTACTGGGCGCTGCGCTCGGGCGAGGCCAGCCAGCGCATGAAGTCGCCGGCGGCGTTCAGGTTCCTGCTGTCGGAGCGGGCCACCAGGCTGTGGCCGCCGACCATCGAGCAGCCGCTCTTCGGGCCGGCCGGCATCGGGGCGACCGCCCACTTTCCGGCCGTCTTGTCGCCGCCGGCCTGGACGTTGGCGATCACCGACTGGAAGAACGGGAACATCGCCACCTCGCCGCTGATGAAGCCGTTCAGGGCGCTGGTGCCGGTCGGGGAGACCTTGTCGGTGTAGAAGGACTTCATGTACTCCATGGCGGTGCGCCCGGCCTCGGTGGCCTGGGTCGAGGCGGCGTAGTCCGGGGAGGTCAGGCTGCCGCCGGCCTGGCAGAGGAAGCTCTCCCAGGTCGAGTTGATCGCGTTGAGGTGGTCGTCCATGCCCTTGAACTGCCAGCCGCTGACCTTCTTGCCGGCCGCGGCCGACTCGTCGGTGATCTTCTTGGCGGTGGACTTCAGTTCGTCCCAGGTCTTGGGCGGCGCGGTGATGCCGTACTGCTGGAAGACGTCGGTGCGGTAGAGCATGACGTCGACGTCGAAGTAGAGCGGGACGCCGTACTGCTTGCCCTCGTACTCGTCGACCTTGGCCAGCGGTAGGAACTTGTCGGTGTCGGCGGAGGTGTAGCCGAGCTCGTCCAGCGGAGCCAGCGAGCCGGCCTTCAGGTAGTCCAGCTCCAGGCCGTTGTTCATCAGCCACACGTCGGGGCCGTTGCCGGCCGCGATGGCCTGCTTGATCTTGTCGCGGCCGTCCTTCCACTCCAGCTGGGTGAGCTGGACGGCGACCTTGTCCTGGGAGGCGTTGAACTGGTCGACCAGCTGCTTGACCTTGGCGTCGTCGCCGATCCAGTACGGCATCGACCAGAACTTCACGACGGCCCGCCCGTTGGCGTCCGTGGCGGGTGCCCCGGAGGAGGAGCAGGCCGCGGCGGACAGCAGGCAGGTGGACGCCAGCGCGAGGGCGGCGAGGCGGCGGGGGAGTGGTGCCATGGGTGGATCTCCTCGGAGGACGGGACGGCCGTGTGGGAGGGCCGTCCCGGGAGAGGTGCACGGGGAAGGGGGCCGACGGAGCGGCCGGGGTAC
>NZ_JBHUWH010000857.1:0-1451 GCF_042670125.1 Kitasatospora sp. NPDC057198
GCCCCCCACAGGGCGCTCCGGCGGGCCGGGTCGGTGGGGCCGGGGTCAGTGCTTGGACTTGCCGGCGGCCAGCTGGAGGTCCTGCTGGAGGGCGTAGTAGGCGGGCTTGGGGGCCATGTTGACGTCGTAGAGCAGGCCGTAGCCGGTGCCGGCGAAGGTGCCGGGGATCCAGGAGTCGCCGTCGTACACGCCCCAGGCGGTGAACGAGATGCACTGGTCGACCAGCTGGCAGGCGGTCAGCATCTGGGAGAACTCGTAGGGCTGGGCGAAGGCGGCCAGCTGGCTGGTCGGCACCTGCTCGGTGGCGTTGTTCACGAAGGTGCGCACGTCGGCCTCGGTGACGGCGACCTTCAGGCCGAGGTCCCCGTACGCCTGGAGGTCGGACTGGAAGAGCTTGCCGTCGAAGCCGTACTGGGTGTCCAGGTGGCCCTGCTCGCCGATGCCGTTGATCGGGACGCCCTGGGCGACGAGCTCGGCGGCGTAGTCGTGCACGGCCTGGAACTTGGCGTTGCTGCCGTCCTGGCCGGCGATGTTGTAGTCGTTGTAGAAGAGCAGGGCCTTCGGGTCGGCCTGGTGGGCCCAGCGGAAGACGTCGGCGAGGACGCCCTCGCCGAGGTTCTTGATCCAGAAGTCGTCGCCGTTCAGGCCGTTGGGCAGCGGGTTCGGGTCCCAGGAGTTGGCGAACACCTCGTTGGCGACGTCCCACTGCCAGATCTTGCCGCGGAAGTGGGTGACCTCGTCGGTGACGTGCTTGTGCAGGATCTCGCGCAGCTGGTCCTTGCTGATGCTGCCGTCGGCGACGCCGCTGGTGAGCCAGGACGGCAGCTGGTTGTGCCAGAGCAGGGTGTGCCCGCGCACCTGCTGGCCGTGCTGCTCGGCGAAGGCCACCAGCCGGTCGGCGGCGGCCCAGTCGTAGCTGCCCCGGGTGGGCTCCACCGACTCCCACTTCATGGCGTTCTCCGCCGTCACGACCGAGAACTGGTCCGCGACGATGGCGGTGTACGGCTGGTCGCTGCCGAGGTGGGCGTCGTCGACGGCGGTGCCGATGCCGAGCTTCTGCTGGGCGCCCAGGGCCCGCAGGGAGTCGGCCGCGGGCTTGGGGTGCTTGTTCGGGGCGGCGGTGGCGATCGCGGACGGGGCGAGCGCGAGGACGGCGGCGGTGGCGGCCGCGGCCGCGAGTGAACGGCGTAGCTTCACAGCGGACTCCTGGGTGGGGGAGGGCGAGGAGTGTCGAAAGTTTCGAAAACTCGATCGAACTTCCATGAAGCTAGTGCGGCAAATCGCCCCCAGTCAATAAGGCTGCACACCTCAGAAGTTGAACGATTCCTCGGGATCCCCCTTGCCCCAGCCCGAGTGGGCTGGGGAAACTCCTGGCGCAGCCGGGGTCCGAAGTTTCCGATCGAAGTTCGGTAGTTTTCATTGACGCGCCGCGCCGCGGCCCCCTAGCCTCC
>NZ_JBHUWH010000858.1:0-1450 GCF_042670125.1 Kitasatospora sp. NPDC057198
CCACCCCGCCGCGGCCTCGCCGTTCCCGCCGCCGCGCACTTCCCCGGGCCGCTGAATTCGCGCCCCGGGTTTGTTACTGTCGGTCAGGTGACGGACACTGGGGTTGCGTTGGCGTCGTCCGGGGCGGAGCCGGACGGGGCGCGGCGGGTACGGGTGCTGAGCTACAACGTGCGGTCGCTGCGGGACGACCGGGCCGCGGTGGCCCGGGTGATCCGGGCCTGCGAGCCGGACGTGGTCTGCGTGCAGGAGTCGCCGCGGTACTGGAAGACCGAGAAGGCGGCGGCCTGGCTGGCGCACAGGACCGGGCTGGTGATCCTCGCCGGGGGCGGCCGGGTGGCGGCGGGCCCGCTGCTGCTGGGCAACCTGCGGGTGGACCTGCTGGAACTGCGGGACGTTCTGCTCCCGAAGACCCGCGGGCTGCACGCGCGCGGCTTCGCGAGTGCCCTGCTGCGGATCGGCGGCAGCCGGCCGTTCTCGGTGACCAGCTGCCACCTGAGCCTCGAACCGGCCGAGCGGCTGCGGCAGTTCGCCCTGCTGCGGGGCCAACTGCGGCCCGGGGAGCCGGGGGTGATCGCCGGAGACTTCAACGAGCCGCCGGAGGGACCGGGTTGGCGCGGCCTCGCCGCCGAACTGACCGACGCGCACGCGAAGGCGCCCTGGGGCGGCACGTACACCTCGGTGCCGAAGCAGCCCTACCAGCGGATCGACGGGGTGTTCAGCACGCCGGACGTCGAGGTGCTGGGCTGCGGCGTGCCCTACCCGCTGCCGGGCGTCGCGGAGGCGGACCTGCACGCGGCCACCGACCACCTGCCGGTGCTGGCGGCGCTGCGGATCCCCGCGCCGGAGTAGGCGCGGCCCCGAGGACGCTCCCCGGTCGGCCCGCCCGGGGCCGAGCGGTCGTCGACCCCCGGGCGCGGCACGGCCGTTCAGACGACGGCGCCGCCGTTCGGGTCCTCCGGCTCGTCCTCGTCGCGGTCCTTCATCCGGGCCACCAGGGTGCCGAAGCCGCCGAGGAAGGCCAGCAGGCCGACCCAGGCGGGCCAGCCGGAGACCTCGTGCCAGACCACGGCGTCGAACAGCAGCAGCGCGGGCCCGCCCAGGACGGCCAGCCAGGCGAACTTGGCGGTGGTGTCCGCCGGGGGCAGCGGCGGGGGCTCCGGCGGGACGAAGTGGCCCTCGTCCGGGTCCTCGGCGGGGGAGTGGTCGCGCGGGCCGTCTCCCGGACGGGGGACCGGGCGCGGGGTGAAGTCGCCCAGGCCGCCGTTGGTGGTGGTCGGGGCGGTCGGCCCGCGCCGGCCCTGCTCGCGCTCCTGCTGCGCGCGCAGGTTCTCGACCTCGGGCCAGGCCGGGTCGGTGAGGTCGACCGGGTCGTCGAACTGGGCCACCAGCGCGGCGAAGATCGCGTCCTGTTCGGCCTGGCTGCCCGCGGCGGGCCGCCACGCGGCCGGCG
>NZ_JBHUWH010000859.1:0-1449 GCF_042670125.1 Kitasatospora sp. NPDC057198
GCGGGTTACTGCTGGCCGCTCCAGGAGGAGCCGGCCTGCGGCCGCACGCCGCGCAGGGTGGCCGGGTCGATGTCGACGTCCGCGTAGAAGACGCCGAGGTTGTAGCCGTCGCCCTCGGTGTTGACGGTGACGCTGATGTCGGTGTCGCCGTTGCGCAGGTACGGGGAGACGTCCCAGCGGTTGGCGTCGTAGCCGAAGGTGTTGGGGTAGGCGGGGTTGCGCGGGAAGCGCTGGGCCGGGTCGGCGTTGTCGAGGTTGGAGGTGAAGGCGTCGTTGGCGGGGTGCAGGGCGTCGCTGAACCGGGTGAGCGGGCCGTTGGTGGACTTCATGTCCATGGTGTCGCCGGTCCACTTGTGGTCGCCGTCGTAGACGACCCAGCCGAGGTGGCCGGTGACCGGGCCGGTGGCGGGGGTCTTGATGCCGTTCAGGACGCCGGTGAGGGCGGGGCTGTTGGGCAGCTCGGGCTGGAAGCCGTCCCAGACGTGCAGGTGGCGCAGCGGCTCGCAGTCGCGCTCGTAGGCGACGACGACCGTCCAGCCGCCCCAGCTGTGCGGCTTGACGACGGAGTCCATGTCGGCGGCCTCGTAGGTGCCGGAGCCGTGGTTGCGGACCGCTTCGGTGATGTCGGCGGACGCCTGGTAGCTGCTCTCGTCGTCGGTGGTGATGTAGCCGATCGAGGGCTGCTGGTTGGCGATGTTGGTGTACTGGGCGTCGCCGGGGAACTTGAAGTAGATCTCGTCGATCTGGCTCTCGGGCAGCACGGTGTCGCCGATGCCGCGGGTGCCGCCCCAGTAGAGGCGGGCGAACTTGACGGTGGCGCCCTCGGGGATCTGCAGGTCGGCGGAGCTGGAGGAGTAGATCGGGTCGCCGAGCGGGCCGAAGTGGCCGGGACCGTCGATGTTGATGTACTTCATCTGGAAGTTGTTGTTGATCGGGCGGGGCCCGTCGCCGTTGCGGGCCTGCGCGCAGGGGGCCTGTGCCGGGTCGACCGGCGGCTGGGTCTCGTCGCAGGTCATCAGGGTGTTGCCGATGTGGGTGATGCCGCCGTGGAAGTCGCCCTCGAAGCGGGTGGTGAACGGCAGCCGGTTCTCGGTGATGGTGTGCGCGGCGGTGACCCGGGTGTGCGGGGCGGGCCGGCTGTCGGTGGAGTACGCGGCGGGCACGGCCAGTGCGCTGGCGGCGGCGACGAACGCGGCGGTGACGGTCAGGGTGCGCCGAGTGGGGCGGGGACGGGACAAAGCGTGAGCTCCTCTGACGGATGGTCATGTGCCCTGTTCGGGGGGCACGTCCACCTGACCATCCGTCAGGAGGTAGATCGGGGTATTGGGCCGAACGACGGCATTCCTGAGTATTTCCTGAGAATTGCGCCGTTCGGCCGGGGGCCGGATCCGGCGTCGGCATCGGCGTCGGCGTCGGGGCCGGTGCCGGTGCCGTGGGCCGGTACGCTGT
>NZ_JBHUWH010000860.1:0-1446 GCF_042670125.1 Kitasatospora sp. NPDC057198
GGCTCCGCCGTGCCGGGTGCCCGCCGCCACGGGCGGGCCGGGCGGGGTCGCGCCGGTGCGTCAGGCCGCTTCGACGACCGCGTCCTCGGCCGGTGCCTGCGGCACCGCCGGGACGCTGAGGCCGGGAACGGTGAGGTCGGAGACGGTCTTCACGGACTCGAGGGCGGATTCGATCGCCTCGGCCAGCGAGGGCGAGACCTCGTCGTCGAAGTCGACCCGGGTGACCTTCACCTCCGCGTTGGTCGGAAGGGCGTCGGTCGAGAAGACCGCGCCGGAGAAACCTTCCTGAAGGACCGCCGACTCGTCGTCGGTGATCTCCCGACTGAGGACCAGGGAGAACTTGTGTCCCACGAACGTCACCTCTCAATGTCGCCGCAATTTCGGAAACAACCGGGATCATCGGGACAACGCAACAGGCCGCCACGCTCCCTCGAAAACATGGATACCAGCCCCGCCACCGGGCGGGCACTGTTCAACCGGCCCTCCCCCACCCTTGAACACCCCGTCCGGGAACCGGAATTCCGTTAGCTTCGGAGGTCGATTCGAGATCCGGTGACTACCTTCTGGAGTGTCATGTCGCGGCCTTCGCCCGGAGATGAACTGTGGTGCCGACGCTTCCACCCCGCCACCGAGCCGGCCGCCCGGCTGGTGTGCCTCCCGCACGCGGGCGGGTCCGCGTCCTTCTTCCTGCCGGTGTCGGCCGCGCTGAGCCCCGCGGTCGACGTGCTGTCGATCCAGTACCCGGGCCGGCAGGACCGTAGGGCCGAGCAGCCGATCGCCGACCTGGCGGTGCTGGTGGACCGCATCCACGAGGTGCTGCGGCGCCAGCCCGAACTGCCGGTGACCCTCCTCGGGCACAGCATGGGCGCGGTGATCGGCTTCGAGCTGGTGCGCCGGATGGAGGCCGAGGGGCACGCCCCGGTGCGGCTGTTCGCCTCCGGGCGGCGCGCGCCCTCGACGTTCCGGCGGGAGAACACCTTCCGCAGCGACGACGCGATCCTGGCCGAGGTGCGCCGGCTGAGCGGCACCGCCTCGGCGCTGCTCGGCGACGACGAGATGATGCGGGCCGCGCTGCCCGCGCTGCGCGCCGACTACACGGCCGTCGAGGGCTACCGGTGCGCGCCCGGCACCGCGGTGGACACCCCGATCACCGTGCTGACCGGCGACGACGACCCGAAGACCACCCTCGACGAGGCGATGGCCTGGGCCGAACACACCAGGCAGCCGCTGGACCTGCGGGTGTTCACCGGCGGGCACTTCTTCATCAGCGAGCGCAGCAAGGAGGTCATGCGGGTGCTGGTCGACCACTTCCGGACGCCCGCCCCCGCGGTCGGCTGAGCCCCGGCCGGCCCCCGGAGCGCGTGGCCCCCCGACCGCCGGTCGGGGGGCCGCCCGCGGTCGCGGGACCCGCACGCCGAAGGAGCCGCGTCCCACCCCGGTCGGGGG
>NZ_JBHUWH010000861.1:0-1425 GCF_042670125.1 Kitasatospora sp. NPDC057198
CTAGTAGTGCTTCGTTAGGTTCTGGTTCTGTGTCTGGTTCTTGTGCGGGGTAGGGGGCGGTTGCAGGTGGCACAGGTGCCGGTCCAGCCCTTGAGTAGGTCCTGGAGGAGGTCCAGGGCCTGGTAGAGGGTCAGGCCGGCGTCGGTGCTTTTGGGTCGAGCCGCCTGAGGGTGAGGAATGCCTGGGCGGCGGTGACGAGGGTGACGTGGTGGTGCCAGCCGCGCCAGGTGCGTCCCTCGAAGTGGTCCAGTCCCAGTCCGTGCTTGAGTTCGCGGTAGTCGTGCTCGATGCGCCAGCGCATCTTCGCCCACCGCACCAGGTCCGCCACGGGGGTGTCGGGCGGCAGGTTCGATATCCAGTAGCCGGTCGGAGCGTCGTGGCCGTCGGGCCACTCGACCAGGACGGTCGCGGTGGGCAGGACGCCGTCCCACCGGTTGCGTCCGCCGCCCGCCGCCTGGGCGGCCGCCAGGGACTGCTTGCCCGCCATCCGCACGGTCATCACCGCGAACCGTGAGGTCATGGGCCCTTTGCGGCCCTGCCGCCAGGCAGTCTCGGCGAAACGGCCGGCGGCAGCGGCGTCGGCCGCGTGCAGGTCCAGCGACCGCGGGGCGGTTCGGTAGCGGGCGAGGGTGGGCGGCCCCAGCCCGCCGTAGTCGGGGCGGTGCGGCTCGACGTCCAGCCCGTGCGCGACCTCCTTGCCGGTGAGCGCGAGGACATAGGACAGGCCCCGCTCCTGTAGGCCGTGGCGGAAGGGCGTGCTGGTGCCGTAACCCGCGTCGGCGACCACCACCGGGGCATCGAGCCCCCACCCGGCCACGTTGTCCAACAGCCCGAGCGCCAGGCGCCACTTCTCCTGGTGGACGGTGCCCTCCGGGACGCCCGCCTGGCGGCACCGCCCGGGATCATCCGTCCACTCGCGGGGCAGGTACAACTGCCAGTCCAGCGGGCACGACGCGCTGTCGGTGGCGGCATGGACGCTGACCGCGACCTGGCAGTTCGCCCGCTTGCCCAGCGCCCCGCAGTACTGCCGGGCCACTCCAGCAGATGCCCGGCCGCACTTGGGGAACGACACGTCGTCGATCACCCACACCTGCGGCGCGATCGCCTCCGACAGCCGCCGCGCGATCCGCCTGCGCACCGGCCACGGATCCCACGGCGACTGGTTCACGAACTGCTGCAGGGACTGCATGTTCCCGTCCGGCAACCGCGCAGCCATCGGCTGGATCGACTTGCGCCGACCGTCCAGCATCAGACCCCGCAGGTAACAGGCACCCCACCGACGCTGGTCCCTCCGCGGCAACGACCCGAACACATCACCCACGAACTCCGCCAACTCACCACGGAGCCGCTCCACATCCCCCAGCTTCACACCTGAAGAATGCCCACCAACAGGCAAGATCACCCAACGTAACGAAGCACTACTAG
>NZ_JBHUWH010000862.1:0-1425 GCF_042670125.1 Kitasatospora sp. NPDC057198
CCTGGTGCCGGTGGGGCGGACGAACCGTCCCTTTGACCTATTTTGCGCTGATCCGACCGCAAACCAAACCGGGGGCGGCCGCGCGGCCGCCGGAACCGGCCGCGGGGCGGGGCGCTACAGCAGGCCGTCCCAGAGCTGTTCGACCAGGACCGCCCACCAGCTTTCGGGGGTGTGCACGGCGGCCGGGTCGACCGCCATCAGCTGGGCCTGGAAGTCGGTGGTCCAGCGGCCGGCCTGCTCGGGGGTGAGGCCGTAGCGCAGCCGCCACATCCGGGCCAGCACGGTCAGGCAGCCGACGAACTCGGGGACGCCGGAGTTGACGAAGCGCGGCGGCTCGGCCGGGTTCTCGATGTCGACGGCGACCACCGCGGCGGTGCCGTACTGGACGCACAGCTGGCGGCCGTAGTCGTTGCCGAGGACGAGGTAGCCGCCGAAGTCCGGGCCGGGCGGCAGGCCGCGTTCGGCGGCGAGCTCGGCCAGCGTCGGGATGGGGCGGCCCTCCTGGGCCTGGGCCCAGAAGAACGGCGCGAACTCGCGCGGCAGGCCGACCCACATGAGCGTCTGGGCGACCGGCTCCGGCACGCCCTGGCGGGAGACCGCGCGCTGCTCGAACCGGAACATCGAGGGGCCGAACATGCCGGCGAGCTCCGCCGCGAGCTGCTGCGGCGGCGGGGGCGGCAGCTGCGGGACGGTGCCGGGCGCGGGCAGCGGCACCCGGACGGTGCGCGGGCGCGGCGGCGCGGACACCAGCTGGTGCAGCTGCTCGACGTGCTCGCTGAGCACGTTCATGCCGGCCTGCCGGGCGGCGGCGTCGCGGCCGTACGGGGCGGTGTGGCTGATCCGGGCGTTCGGCCAGGACGCCCGCACCATCCGGGCGCAGTAGCCGCCGGGCAGGTCGCACAGCTCCAGGTCGGTGTGCACCTCCAGCACCTGGTCGGCGGGCACGCCGAGGCGGCGCAGCTCCTGGAGGGCCTTCCACTCGGGGTGCGGGGTGCCCAGCTCGGAGGTCATCACCAGGTTGAGCTCGGAACCGTCCGGGCCCCGGTAGTTGACCACGGCGGTGGTACCGGGGCCGACCGTCGGCGGACCGGCCGGCGGCGGGGCCGCGGGGCCGGGCGCGCCGGGCGGGAAGCCGCCGGGCTGCGGGGCGCCCGGGAAGGGCTGCGGCGGGGGCGCCTGGAACGGCGGCGCGCCCTGCGGCGCCGGGGCGCCGGGAAAGGGCTGGCCGGGGGCGCCGGGCATCGGCATCGGGAACGGCGGGGTGGCGCCCGGCGGCAGCTCGATCGCCGGGGCCAGCTGGGTGGCCTGGTAGGCGACGGCGGCGGCCTCGGGCGCGGCGGGGGCGGCGGCGGCGGGGTCCACGGCTACCGGTCGCTGGAGGGCACGTTCCTGGGCGGCTGCATCTTCTCCGGCCGTGCCGCGGGC
>NZ_JBHUWH010000863.1:0-1410 GCF_042670125.1 Kitasatospora sp. NPDC057198
GGTGGTGTCGTTCCAGTGGGTCAGGATGCGGTGTTGTTCTTCGGGGGTCAGGACGGGGAGGTCGCCGATGGGGGTGTCGGGGGCGGTGAGGGTCGCGGTGGCGAGGTGGGTGAGGAGGTTGGTGTAGTGGGTGGCGAGGCGTTCGACGGTTGCGGGGTCGAACAGGTCGGTGGAGTAGATGAGGTGGGCGGTGTAGTCGTCGTCGTCCTCGCTGATGGTGAGGGTGAGGTCGAACTTGGCGGAGGTGGTCTGGGTGGGGATCTCCTCGATGTCGACGCCGGGTAGGTTCCAGGTGCCGGCGGCGGCGTTCTGCAGGGTGAACATGACCTGGAAAAGGGGGGTGCGGCTGAGGTCGCGTTCGGGGTGGAGTTCTTCGACGAGCTTCTCGAACGGCAGGTCCTGGTGGGCGTAGGCGTCCAGGGCCTGTTCGCGTACCCGCTTGATGAACTCGGAGGCGGTGGGATCGCCTGTCAGGTCGCCGCGCAGGACGAGGGTGTTGACGAAGAAGCCGATCAAGCCCTCGATCTCGGCCCGGTTGCGGTTGGCCACGGGTGTGCCGACCGTGATGTCGTTTTGGCCGCTGTATTTGGCGAGCAGGAGTTGGAAGGCGGCCAGCAGCACCATGAACGCGGAGGCGCCTTCGCGCCGGCATGCCTGCCGCATCGCCCGGACGGCTTCGGCGGGCAGGGTGAAGCCGTGGACGGCTCCGCGTCCCGAGCGCACCGCGGGCCGCGGCCGGTCGGTCGGCAGTTCCAGCACGCCCAGCCCGTCCAGGCGCGAGCGCCAGAACTCCAACTGCTTCTCCAGGACCGGGCCCTGGAGGTAGTCGCGCTGCCAGAGCGCGAAGTCGGCGTACTGCACCGGAAGTTCGGGGAGCACCGGGGCCCTGCCCTCGACCCAGGCCGTGTACAGCTCGCCCAGTTCCCTGGTCAGGACCCCGAACGACCAGCCGTCAGACACGATGTGGTGCATCGTCAGCAGCAGTGTGTGCTCCAAGGGGCCGCGCGTGACCAGCAGGGCCCGCACCAGCGGCGCCGAACCCAGGTCGAACGGCTCCTCGCCCTCACGGGCCAGCACCCGCGCCTCGGCCTCCGCCGCATCCCCGACACCACGGAGGTCGACCCGCTTCAACGGCCACACCGCACAGGGCTCCACCACCTGGACCGGCCGCCCGTCCACCTCACGGAACGACGACCTCAACACCTCGTGCCGCTCCAGCAACCCGCCCAGCGCACCCTCCAGCGCCACCACGTCCAGCCGGCCCGACAACCGCAACGCCACCCTGACCAGGTACTCGCCGCTACCCGGCTCCAACTGGTCCAGGAACCACAGGCGCTGCTGCGCGAACGACACCGGCAACGGCCCCGCATCCCGCACCACGGGACGCACCACCGAACCATCCGCACCCGC
>NZ_JBHUWH010000864.1:0-1408 GCF_042670125.1 Kitasatospora sp. NPDC057198
CCCCCGTCTCACTGGAGCTCGCCCCGAAGCTCGGTCAGCTCGAAGTGCGCCGCGTCCTTTCCGGCCAGCGCGTGGGCGACGTGCCCGCGGGCCCGGTCCCCGATGTCGGGCAGCGCGTCCGGGTGGAACCAGCCGACCTCCAGCGACTCGTCGTCGTTGACCCGGGCCTCACCGGACAGCGGACGGCAGCGGAAGACCAGGTCGAGGTACTGGCTGCGGTCCCCGTTCGGGTACTCGATCATCGGGGAGACGCCCACCGCGACCAGCCGCTCGGGCAGCACCGTCACACCGGTCTCCTCCAGGCACTCGCGCACCACGGTGTCCGCGGGCTGCTCGCCGGGGTCGATGATGCCGCCGATCAGCGCCCACCTGCCGTTGTCCACCCGCCGCCCGAGCAACACCCGCCCGTCCTCGTCCACGACCACCGCCGACACCCCGGACAACCACAGCGGCCGCCGGCCGACCACCTCGCGCAGTTCCGCGAGAAACGCAGGAATTCCCAGGCCCGGAGCCTATGCGCTGCGCGCGGCCTGGGCAGGGTAGGTGTGGGGAGGGGGTGTGGACGGATGGGCGTCGCCTCCCGGCGAGGGGGCGGGGCGGGAAGCCTATGCGCTGCGCGCGGCCTGGGCGGGGCGGGGTCCTCCGGCGGAGGGGGCGGGGCGGGAAGCCCGTGTGCTGCGCGCGGCTGGGCGGGGGTGGTCTTCTTGGCTGGGGGTCAGTGGGGCAGGGGGCGGGCGGGGGTGCCGATGACGGTGGTGGTGGGGGGGACGTCGCGGGTGACGGTGGCGGCGGCGCCGACGAAGGCGGCGCGGCCTACGGTGCGACCCTGGAGGACCACGGCGCCGGAGCCGACGGTGCTGTCGTCCTCCAAGTGGACGGCGCCGGAGACGTTCGCGCCGGGGTAGACGGTGACGCGGGCGCCGAGGACGCTGTCGTGGCCGACGGTGGCGTTGTAGTGCACCTGGCTGTGCGGGCCGAGCCGGACGCTGCTGGAGATGTGCGCGCCGCCCATCACCAGGCAGCCGGGGGCGAGTTCGGTCTCCGGTGCGATGATCGCCCGGGGGTGCACCAGGGTGACGGGGCGGCCGCCCGCCGCGTCCAGCAGCGCGGCCAGCCGGGCCCGCACGGCCGGGTCGGCGATGCCGATCAAGTAGGTTGCCCCGTCCGGCAGTTCGGCGGGTTTGCGGACGGGCAGGCCGCGCACCCCGCCCCCGGCCAGCCGGTCGTCCAGGAAGCCGGACACCGCCACGCCCGCGGCGAGCGCCACGTCCAGCGCCTCCCGGCCCACCCCGCCCGCGCCCGCGATCCACACCATGCGCCGTTCTCCGTCCTGAGCAGTCGTCCCGAGCAGTCGTTCCGTGCAGTCGTTCCGTGCAGTCTTCCTGATGGGCCGTCACGGGAACGCACC
>NZ_JBHUWH010000865.1:0-1397 GCF_042670125.1 Kitasatospora sp. NPDC057198
AGTCTGAGACCCGATGCCGAGCCGATTGTGGTGAAGTGGATGATCCTATGCTGTCGAGAAAAGCCTCTAGCGAGTTTCATGGCGGCCCGTACCCCAAACCGACTCAGGTGGTCAGGTAGAGAATACCGAGGCGTTCGGGTGAACTGTGGTTAAGGAACTCGGCAAAATGCCCCCGTAACTTCGGGAGAAGGGGGGCCATTGCTGGTGACGGGACTTGCTCCCCGAGCTGGTGGTGGCCGCAGAGACCAGCGAGAAGCGACTGTTTACTAAAAACACAGGTCCGTGCGAAGCCGTAAGGCGATGTATACGGACTGACGCCTGCCCGGTGCTGGAACGTTAAGGGGACCGGTTAGTCACGATTCGTCGTGGCGAAGCTGAGAACTTAAGCGCCAGTAAACGGCGGTGGTAACTATAACCATCCTAAGGTAGCGAAATTCCTTGTCGGGTAAGTTCCGACCTGCACGAATGGCGTAACGACTTCTCGACTGTCTCAACCACAGGCCCGGTGAAATTGCATTACGAGTAAAGATGCTCGTTTCGCGCAGCAGGACGGAAAGACCCCGGGACCTTTACTATAGCTTGATATTGGTGTTCGGTTCGGCTTGTGTAGGATAGGTGGGAGACTGTGAAGCAGCGACGCCAGTCGTTGTGGAGTCGACGTTGAAATACCACTCTGGTCGTGCTGGATGTCTAACCTGGGTCCGTGATCCGGATCAGGGACAGTGTCTGGTGGGTAGTTTAACTGGGGCGGTTGCCTCCTAAAGGGTAACGGAGGCGCCCAAAGGTTCCCTCAGCCTGGTTGGCAATCAGGTGTTGAGTGTAAGTGCACAAGGGAGCTTGACTGTGAGACTGACGGGTCGAGCAGGTACGAAAGTAGGGACTAGTGATCCGGCGGTGGCTTGTGGAAGCGCCGTCGCTCAACGGATAAAAGGTACCCCGGGGATAACAGGCTGATCTTCCCCAAGAGTCCATATCGACGGGATGGTTTGGCACCTCGATGTCGGCTCGTCGCATCCTGGGGCTGGAGTAGGTCCCAAGGGTTGGGCTGTTCGCCCATTAAAGCGGTACGCGAGCTGGGTTTAGAACGTCGTGAGACAGTTCGGTCCCTATCCGCTGTGCGCGTAGGAGTGTTGAGAAGGGCTGTCCCTAGTACGAGAGGACCGGGACGGACGAACCTCTGGTGTGCCAGTTGTCCTGCCAAGGGCATGGCTGGTTGGCTACGTTCGGGAGGGATAACCGCTGAAAGCATCTAAGCGGGAAGCCTGCTTCGAGATGAGCACTCCCACCTCCTTGAGAGGGTAAGGCTCCCAGTAGACGACTGGGTTGATAGGCCGGATATGGAAGCCCTGTGAGGGGTGGAGTTGACCGGTACTAATAGGCCGAGGGCTTGTCCTCAG
>NZ_JBHUWH010000866.1:0-1365 GCF_042670125.1 Kitasatospora sp. NPDC057198
CAGGGCGAACATGTCCGACGTGAAGTTCACCGACTCCTACCGGGGCGTCACGGTGGGGCGCGGCGACGGACAGGGCGTGATCTCGTACCGTCCGGGGCCGGGCGCGCCCCTGGCGGGGCAGGTGGGGGCGAGTACGGGATACTTGGGGCGTGGCCGGGGTGACCCGGTCGGGAGATGGAAAGCAGCAGAAGGGCTCGAAGTGACTGAGATCGAGATCGGGCGAGGCAAGCGCGGCCGCCGGGCGTACTCCTTCGACGACATCGCCGTCGTCCCCAGCCGCCGTACGCGTGACCCGAAGGAGGTCTCGATCGCCTGGCAGATCGACGCCTACCGGTTCGAACTGCCGTTCCTGGCCGCGCCGATGGACAGCGTGGTCTCGCCGCAGCAGGCCATCGCGATCGGGCAGCTCGGCGGCCTGGGCGTGCTGAACCTGGAGGGGCTGTGGACGCGGTACGAGGACCCGCGCCCGCTGCTGGAGGAGATCGCCGCGATCACCGACGAGGCGGCGGCGACCCGGCGCCTGCAGGAGGTGTACGCGGAGCCGATCAAGGCCGAGCTGATCAAGGAGCGGATCAAGGAGGTCCGCGACTCCGGCGTCGTGACCGCCGCGGCGCTCTCGCCGCAGCGCACCGCCGAGTTCTCCAAGGCCGTGGTGGACGCCGGCGTCGACGTGTTCGTCATCCGCGGCACCACCGTCTCCGCCGAGCACGTCTCCGGCGCGGCCGAGCCGCTCAACCTCAAGCAGTTCATCTACGAGCTGGACGTGCCGGTGATCGTCGGCGGCTGCGCCACCTACACCGCCGCGCTGCACCTGATGCGCACCGGCGCGGCCGGCGTGCTGGTCGGCTTCGGCGGCGGCGCCGCGCACACCACCCGCGGCGTGCTGGGCATCCAGGTCCCGATGGCCACCGCCGTCGCGGACGTCGCGGCCGCCCGCCGCGACTACATGGACGAGTCCGGCGGCCGGTACGTGCACGTCATCGCGGACGGCGGCGTCGGCTACAGCGGCGACATCCCCAAGGCGGTCGCCTGCGGCGCGGACGCGGTGATGATCGGCGCCGCGCTGGCCCGCGCCACCGACGCGCCCGGCCGGGGCTACCACTGGGGCATGGAGGCCGTCCACGAGGAGCTGCCGCGCGGCAAGCGCGTGCACCTGGGCACCGTCGGCACCACCGAGCAGATCCTGGCCGGCCCGTCGCACACCCCCGACGGCACCATGAACCTGTTCGGCGCGCTGCGCCGGGCGATGGCCACCACCGGCTACACCGAGCTCAAGGAGTTCCAGCGGGTCGAGGTCACGGTCAACCCCGGTCGCTGACACCCCCGCTGAGCCCCCCTCAGCACCCCCGCTGAGTCCCCGTGATC
>NZ_JBHUWH010000867.1:0-1365 GCF_042670125.1 Kitasatospora sp. NPDC057198
GGGCTGGGACGCCCTGATCGAGTTCGGCGACCACCGGCTGAGCGTCTTTCCCACCACGTACCACACTCCGGACAGCGGTCCCGACTGGGTGCTGCGGCTGCCCTCCCGCCGCCAGTTGGGGGTCGGCCCCGGCGCCCGCTGGGAAGCGCGCGGATGAGCACCGTCACCCTCGACCAGGCGCGCCGGCGGATCGCCCCGCTGCTCGGCCTGCCCGCCTGGCGGGTCGAACACGGCTGGGGCAGCTTCGTCGACATGGAGTTCGGCGACCCGCTGCCGCCCGACGGGCGCGGCAAGGTGTACGGCCGCTGGCACCTGTGGGTGATGATGGCGGCCTGGCGGCTGGAGGACGCCGACCGCGTCCTGGCCGGCAGCGAGGACCACGGCCTCCAGGAGTCCCTGGACTACCTGGAGGGCCGCCCGCTCACCGAGGTGCTGATCGATCCCGGTACGCTCGCCACCGTCTTCGACTTCGACGGCCTGCGGCTGCGCACCTTCCCCCTCTACCGCACCGACCCGGACGAGGGCGAGTACGACCACTGGCTGCTCTGGCTGGACGGCTCGGGGGACGTCCTGGTCGCCGACTCCCGCCTGCGGATCGTCCGGGGTGACGAGCCCGAGAACCCCGAGGAGCGCTGACCACCCGATGCTGCCGTACGTGTACCGCGTCACCAAGTACGACCCCGCCGACCGCGACGGGCGCGGCCGCTACACCGGCGCCGAGGACACCGACAGCGACCACGGCCCGGTCGAGGCCGCGTACGTCGCCGCCGTCGCCGCGTTCGCGGCGGACTCCGGCGCGACGGAGCTGGAAATCCGGGAACCGGAACTGGTGCACCTCGGAGAACCGGAGGACGCCGAGTTGGACGCGCTGCTGCCCGGCGGCCGGGAGGGTCTGCACGACGGGCTGCGGGTGGACGTGCCCACCGTGCGGGAGCTCGTGCGGGTGATGCTGCGCGGCAGCGGGTTCTGGTGCCGGCTGGAGGCCGAGGGCCGGTTCGCCGTGCACCTCGGGTGGGACCTGTACATGTACGTCGGCAGCCACCTGCCGTGCGAGCGGGCCGTCGCCGCCACCGACGCCTCCGGCCTGTTCGCCGAGCGGATCGGCGCCTCCCCGTACGAACCCGAACCCGAGCCGCGCGAGGTCGAACAGCGGGCTGCCGACGGGGAGTTCTGGGAGCGGTTGCGCCGGTGCGTGGAGCTGGGCGAGGCCGCGCTGCTGGAGGAGGGGCACGTCTTCAACACCGCCCGCTGGCACCGGCTCACCCCCGCGAACCTCGACGCCGTCCGGGCCCGCCTCGCCCCGCGCGCCCGGCTCTCGGTGTGGCCCGACGTCCTCGCGGACGTCGGTGCGGTGGCCGCGCGGCT
>NZ_JBHUWH010000868.1:0-1360 GCF_042670125.1 Kitasatospora sp. NPDC057198
GCTGCCCGCGCTGCTGCGCCGGGGCCGGGAGCGGGAGCGGGTGGTGTCGCGCCGGCAGGCGGTGGTCGGCACGGCGGTGCGCTCGGGCGCGGACGTGGCGCTGCTGGCGCTGGCGGTGGTCGCCTACCGGCAGTTGGACGGGCGCACCGGCGGCCTGTCGGTGGACGCCGACGGGCACCTGGGCATCGACCCGGTGCTGGTCGCGGCGCCGACCCTGGCGCTGGTCTGGTGCGCGGGCACCCTGCTGGTGCTGCGGGTGCTGCCGTTCGCGGCCCGGCTGGGGGCGCGGCTGGCCGCCGGGGGCCGCGGGCTGGGGGTGGCGCTGGGCGGCTGGCAGCTGGCCCGCCGTCCGGGCCGGGCGAACGGGCCGGTGCTGCTGCTGGTGCTGGCGGTGGCCTGCGGGGTGCTGGCGGTGGGCCAGCACGCCGCCTGGCGCGACTCGCAGCGCGACCAGGCCGACTTCGCCACCGCGGGCGGCCTGCGGATCGAGAACTCGGCGCTGCCCCCGCTGGGCCAGGGCGGCCGGTACGCGCAACTGCCCGGCGGCGATCGGCTGCTGCCGGTGGCCCGGGTCGACCAGTCGCTCCCGGGCGGGCGGCAGGGCCGGGTGCTGCTGACCGACACCGCCAAGGCGGCGGCCGAACTGCGGGTGCGGCCCGACCTGTTCGACGGCCGCCCGGCCGGGGAGCTGCTCGCCCCGCTGGCCGCGGCGCCGGCCCCCGGGGTGCCGCTGCCCGGCCGTCCGGCCCGGATCGACCTGACCGTGGGCGTGTCGGTCACGGTCGCCGAGTACCCCGGCGCGGACTTCCCGCCGCCGCAGGCCCCCACGCTGTGGCTGCGGGTGCGGGACGCCTTCGGGACGGACCACCGCCTCCTGGTGCCGCAGCTGCCGGCCCGGGGCGAGCTGACCGTCCCGGTGGACCTGGCCGCGCTGAGCGCCGCGCCGCTCGGTTCGGCCGCCGCGCCGCTGACCCTGACCGGCATCGGCCTGACGTACCCGAGCGGCGGGAACAGCTGGGGCGTCGACGGCAGCGAGCTGACGCTCCGCCGGATCGCGGTCTCCGACAGCACGGACGGGCCGGGCGTGCCGGTGCCGGTGCCCGCGGGCGCCTGGAGCGAACGGACCGACGGCGCCTCGCTGCGGGTGGAGAGCGGCCCGGCCGGGGACCGGGTGCTGACCGCCCGCTACGTCCCGGCCGCCGAGGGCGAGGACGGCCCGCACGCCGTCCTGCTCCCGCCCGGCGGCGAGCCGTCCGGGCCGGCGGTCGACGGCCTGGCCACCCGCGACTACCTGGCGGCGGTGGGCGGTGCGGTCGGCGACCGGATCGAGGTCCGGATCGGCAGCGCCGCCGTGCCGGTG
>NZ_JBHUWH010000869.1:0-1327 GCF_042670125.1 Kitasatospora sp. NPDC057198
TGGCCGCCTCCGTCGCGGGCCGGTGCCTACAGGCCGAGCGACTTGGCGATGATCGTCCGCATGACCTCGCTGGTGCCGCCGTAGATCCGGAACACCCGGTTGTCGGTGTAGAGGCGGGCGATCGGGTACTCCAGGATGTAGCCGTAGCCGCCGTGCAGCTGCAGGCACTTGTCGATCACCTCGGAGGCCGACTCGGTGCAGAACAGCTTGGCCGCGGCGGCGTCCGCCACCGTCAGCTCGCCGTTCTGGTAGAGCTCCAGTGCCTGGTCGACCATCGCCTGCTGGGCGAGGACCTGGGCCTGGCAGTCGGCCAGCGAGAACTTGGTGTTCTGGAACTCGGCGACGGCCTTGCCGAACACCTTGCGCTCCTTGACGTACTTCACCGCGAACTGCACGGCCGCGGCCGCCGAGGCGTACGCGCCGACGGCGATCGCCAGGCGCTCCTGCACCAGGTTGTGGGTCAGGTAGGAGAACGCCCTGCCCTCCTCGCCGAGCAGGTTCTCCACCGGCACCTTGACGTCGCTGAAGGACAGCTCCGCGGTGTCCGAGGTGCGCAGGCCGATCTTCTGCAGCTTGCGGCCGACCGTGTACCCCTCGGACTCGGTGTCCACGCACAGGATGGACAGGCCCGCGCGGCGGTCCGCCGGGTCGTACGGGGCGGTGCGGCAGACCACCAGCACCAGGTCGGCGAGCACGCCGCCGGTGATGAAAGTCTTGGCGCCGTTCAGGACGTAGTGGCTGCCGTCCGCGGAGAGCTTCGCCGTGGTGGCGATGCCCGCCAGGTCGGAGCCCGCGCCCGGTTCGGTCATCGCGATCGCGGTCATGATCTCGCCGGAGACGAAGCCGGGCAGCCAGCGCCGCTTCTGCTCCTCGTCGGCGTACTCCATCAGGTACGGCAGCACCAGGCCGGTGTGCACGCCCGAGGAGCCGAAGGTGACGCCCGCGCGGGCGGTCTCCTCGTAGATCACCGCCTGGTACTTGAAGCCGCTCTCGCCCGCGCCGCCGTACTCCTCGGGGACCTCGATGCCGAAGATGCCCAGCTCGCCGAGCTTGCGGTAGAAGTCGCGCGGCGGGTGGCCGGCCTCCTCCCAGCTCTCGTAGACCGGGACGACCTCGTTGGCGATGAAGTCCCGGACGGTCTCCCGGAACGCCTCGTGGTCCTCGTTGTACACGGTGCGGCGCACGGTGCGCTCCCTTCGGCGGCTGCTGGTCGCGCAGTCAAGTTAATCGCCAGTAGCTTCCGGTGTCCAGGGAGGCGGACGTGCTGGTGGGGAGGGGGGCGGTGGGGTCGCCGGGCGGGCGGGAGGGGGCGGAAGGGGGCCCGGGG
>NZ_JBHUWH010000870.1:0-1308 GCF_042670125.1 Kitasatospora sp. NPDC057198
GACAGGTCGTGCCGCGTCCTGCGCATTGGGGCGCACGGCGCCCGGGACGGTTCCGGTCGGGAACGGCCGCTCAAAGCGTCCCCAGGGGGCCGGAGCCGGCCCGGCGCCGTGCGCGAGGGCAGTCGACGAATCGACGGCCCGTCCGGGGCCCGCCGGAGCCCCGCTCTACAAAAGGTAAGACGTACCAGGGGGCGCAGAGTTACGCCAGGGGGGTGTGAGTTGCCTCTCTCCACTCTCCGTGTGCGTCCGCGCACCCGTACGGCCGAGTGCATACCACACCGCACGCCCGGTGCGCGGCGTCACCCACCCCGCAGCCGCCGCAACCCAGCGTGATAGGAATCGTGGCAATCCGGTACGGACCGCCTGCGACGCGCGGCGCGGCGAACGGTCAGGGAGGGAGTGCGCAATGGCCAGGAACGTCGTAGTCACCGGTGGGGGCACCGGCATCGGCCTGGAGGTGGCCCGGCGCTTCGCCGCGGCCGGCGAACGCGTGGTGATCGTCGGACGCCGCCCCGGCGTCCTCGACCAGGCCGCGCAGGAACTCGGACCGAACGTCACCCCGCTGGTGTGCGACCTCGCCGACCCCGACGCGGTGGAAGCCGCCCTGGACGCGCTGCCCGCCCGGATCGACGTCCTGGTCAACAACGCCGGCAGCCGGGAGACCGTGCTCGGCGCCGGACCGCACGCGGTGCTGGCCCGCTGGCGCGGCGACTTCGAACGCAACGTGCTCACCGCCGTGCTGCTCACCGAGTCCGTCCGCGACCGGCTCACCCCCGGCTCCGGCCGGGTGGTCACCGTCTCCTCCATCGCCGCGCTGCGCGGCGCGGGCTCCTACGGGGCCGCGAAAGCCTCCCTGCACGCCTGGAACCACTTCCTCGCGGCCCAGCTCGGCCCGTCCGGGATCACCGCCAACATCGTCGCCCCGGGCACCGTCGCCGGCACCGAGTTCTTCGGGCCCCGGCTGGACGACGCCGAGGTGGCGCGGCGCTCGGCGCGGACGCTGCTCGGACGGATCGGCGAGTCGGGGGAGGTCGCGGCCGCGGTCTTCTTCCTCGCCTCGCCGGAGGCGGGGTTCATCACCGGGGAGATCCTGCACTGCAACGGCGGGGAACTGCTCGGCCGGTAGGGCCCCTCAAGGGCTCGGGCGAGCACCACCAGGGGCTCGGGGAACGGCGAGGCCCAGGCTGCTGATGGTTCACTGCCGGTGCGTGCCGCCGCTTCTGGTTCCTGTTAAGGCACGCAGCAGCCTCGACCTTCGATGGGCTCCGGCCATCAGCAGCACGGACCCGCCGTTCCCCGGGCCCCTGA
>NZ_JBHUWH010000871.1:0-1297 GCF_042670125.1 Kitasatospora sp. NPDC057198
GTCTAAGAGACACGCCGGGAGGGGGGCCTCAGTCGGCGAGCCGGTACTCCTCCAGCAGCCGGCGTCCCACGATCATCTTCTGGATCTCCGCCGTACCTTCACCGATCAGCAGCATCGGGGCCTCCCGGTACAGCCGCTCGATCTCGTACTCCTTGGAGAAGCCGTAGCCGCCGTGGATCCGGAAGGAGTCCTCGACGACCTCCTTGCAGTACTCGGAGGCAAGGTACTTGGCCATCCCGGCCTCCAGGTCGTTGCGCTGCCCGCTGTCCTTCTTGCGGGCGGCCATCACCATCATCTGGTGCGCGGCCTCGACCTTGGTGGCCATCTCGGCGAGCTTGAACTGGATCGCCTGGTGCTCGGCGATCTTCTTGCCGAAGGTGGTGCGCTGCTGGGCGTAGGCGATGCCCAGCTCGAACGCCCGGCGGGCCACCCCGCAGCCGCGCGCGGCCACGTTGACCCGGCCGACCTCGACGCCGTCCATCATCTGGTAGAAGCCCCGGCCGGGGACGCCGCCGAGGACCCGGTCGGCCGGGACGCGGACGTCCTGCAGCACCAACTCGGTGGTGTCGACGCCCTTGTAGCCCATCTTCTCGATCTTGCCGGGCACGGTCAGGCCGGGCACCGTCGGGTTCGGCCCGAAGCCCGGGGTCTTCTCGACCAGGAAGGTGGTCATGTTCTTGTACGGGGTGCTGCCGCCCTCGTCGGTCCTGCACAGCACCGCGACGACGCTGGAGGTGCCGCCGTTGGTCAGCCACATCTTCTGGCCGTTCAGGACGTAGGAGTCGCCGTCCCGGACGCCCTTGGTGGAGATCGCCGACACGTCGGAGCCGAGGCCCGGCTCGGACATCGAGAAGGCGCCGCGCAGCTCGCCGGCCGCCATCCTCGGCAGGAAGTGGTCCTTCTGCTCCTGGGTGCCGTGCGCGGCGATCATGTGCGCCACGATGAAGTGGGTGTTGACGATGCCGGAGACCGACATCCAGCCGCGGGCGATCTCCTCCACCACCAGGGCGTAGGTGAGCAGCGACTCGCCGAGGCCGCCGTACTCCTCGGGGATGGTCAGCCCGAACAGGCCGAGCTGCTTCATGCCCTCGACGATGGCGGTCGGGTACTCGTCCCGGTGCTCGAGCTCGGTGGCGACCGGGATGATCTCCTTGTCGACGAACTCCCGCACGGTGGCGAGGATGTCCCGCTGGATCTCGGTGAGGCCGTCGGTCTGTGCGAGGCGTCCCATCGTGCGGCTCCGTGAATGCTCGTGAAGATGAGGGTGGGGTTGGGGGGCTCCGCGGCGCGTGGCTGC
>NZ_JBHUWH010000872.1:0-1290 GCF_042670125.1 Kitasatospora sp. NPDC057198
GCAGCAGCCCGAGATCGCCGAGGGGCCGGTGCCGGGCGTCCAGCCGGACGAGACGGACGGCGGGAGCGGCGACGGGGACGGGGACGGCGGGGGAGGAGTGACCCGGGAGCTGGATCCGCCGGGCCCGCCGCGCACCCCGTCCCGCCCGGTGCGCCCGGACGCGGTGGAGGACGCCCCCGCCGCGCTCGACCCCGAACGGGCCCGCCCCGCCGACCCGGGCGCCGACCCGCGCGACGAAGGACTCCCGAACCTCGCGGACGGCTCGCCCACCGCCGACCGCGCCGCCGACCCGCAGCGCCCGCCGGTGCCCGGGGACCGGCCGGTCGCCGCCGAGTCGTTCGGGGTGACGGGGGAGGAGCAGGCGCGCGGCGAGCCGCTGGAGGACAAGCTGGCGGCGGAGCGTCCGGAGGTCTGGGAGGGGGAGAGCGAGCCGGCGGCGGAGCGCCCGGGAGCGTCGGCGGAGGAGGCGGCGGTGCACGAGGAGGAGGGGTGAGGGGCGCCGGCCGGTTCGGCGGCGCAGGGTGACGGCGGGGGCGGTGCGGTAGGGGCCGCGGCGGTGGGCGGTGGGCGGTGGGCGGTGTCGAGGTGGCGGCGCAACGCGCAGTGCCGGGCGTGCGGGGTGGCGTACGTGGCGCGGGCGAGGGTGAGAGGGCTGGGTTCCTGCTCCTCCTCCGGCCCCAACGAACCGGTCGTGGCCCGGCGGGCGGCCGACGCGTTCCGGCTGCCGCGTTCCGACTGTCGCGTCCCGGCTCGGCGTGCCGGGCGGCCGGCCGGTGCGGCTGCTGAGGACCACCGGGACGGACCGGAGGTTCGAGGCGGGCGACCCCGCCCGGTAGTGGCCGGGTGGCTGCATCGATGTCAGAAGGCTTGCCCGGCAAGGGGGGTGGCCCCCTCCGGTTTTCCGCCGGAGGGGGACGGGTAGGCGCGGGGGCCACCGGCAGGGGGGCGGAAGGAAGCGCCGTCATGGACACCCGCCGTCATGCGACACCCATTTCCCCGGAGCCGTTGTCGGCGCTCCCGGCGGACGCCGAACTGCACGCCGTCCCGGGGGAGGGCTGAGGACGTGGCGCCCGCACGGATCTGCCAGGTCTGCGGGGAGCGGCCCGCCGCCGGGGGCAGGTACAGCGCGGTGGTCCGGGGCCGGGATCCGGGCGGCGGACGGCTGCTGGTCGCCTGCGGGGCCGAGCACCTGGCCGTGCTCCTCGCGCGGTGGCGCCGACACCCGTGCACGCCCGAGGAGTTGTGGCTCGGTCAGATCTACGCCGCGCTCCGCCTGGTCGGCCGCGAACC
>NZ_JBHUWH010000873.1:0-1289 GCF_042670125.1 Kitasatospora sp. NPDC057198
GCCGCGGCCGCTGTGCGTGCCGCGCCTGCGGGAGGCCGCCGAGCGCTTCGCCCCGGGGCGGGAGCGTCCGGCGTTGGAGCTGCTGGAGCTGGCGCGGCGCCGGTACCCGGATTTCGAGGCCGCGGTGGAGGCGCTCTGCCCGCCCCACCCGGGCGACGCCGAGCGGGCCGGGCAGCAGCAGCTGCCGCCGGAGTCCTGACCGGACGTCACCACCACCACCGCCACCGCCCAGCCGGGCCACCGTCCAGCTGTCCAGCCGGGCCACCGCCCGACCGTCCAGCCCTCCAGCCGGACCGCCGCTCAGGCGGACCGCCGCTCAGGCAGACCGCCGCTCAGGCAGACCGCCGCTCAGGCGGACTGCCGCTCGATCAGGGTCGGTTCGAACAGCACGGTGGTGGCGGCGCGGCCGGGCCGGGCGAGGTGGTCGAGCAGGACGCGGGTCATCTCGGCGGCCATCTCCTCGACCGGCTGGCGGACGGTGGTGAGGTGCGGCCGTCCGGCCGTCGCGGCGGAGGAGTCGTCGAAGCCGATCACCGCGATGTCCTCGGGGACGCGGCGCCGGTGGTCGGCGAGGACGGCCAGCGCGCCCTGGGCCATCAGGTCGTTGGCGGCGAAGACGCCGTCCAGGTCGGGGTAGCGGCGCAGCAGCGAGGCCATCGCGCGTTCGCCGTCCTCGCGGGTGAAGTCGCCTTCGACGTGCGGGAGTTGGTGGATCCCGTGGTCGGCCATGGCTTCCCGGAAGCCGGAGAGGCGGTCGCGGGCGGCGCGGACGCCGAGCGGGCCGGAGATGGCGGCGACGTGTCGGCGGCCGCGGGCGGTGAGGTGGTCGGCGGCGATCCGGCCGCCCTCGCGGTTGTCGAGGTCGACGCAGGAGAGCGAGAGCGGCGTCGGGGGGCGGCCGAACAGGACGGTGGGGATGCCGGCGGCGAGCAGCTGGGCGGGGAGCGGGTCGCGGCTGTGGGTGGAGACGACCATGGCGCCGTCGGCGTTGCCCTGCCGGAGGTAGGTGAGTGCCTTGTCGCGGGCTTCGGCGCTGTCGGCGAGCATCAGGACGGGGTGCAGGTCGAGCGGGCGCAGGCCGGTGAAGACGCCGCTGACGACGCGTCCGAAGAACGGGTCGGCGAAGATCTCGCCGCCGACGTGGTGGTCGGGGGTCTCGGGGGCGTCGCTGCCGGAGATGACCAGGGCGAGGGCTCCGGTGCGCCGGGTGACCAGGGAGCGGGCGGCGCTGTTGGGGACGTAGCCGGTGCGGGCGATGGCCTGGCGGACGGCTTCCTGGATGGCGGGGT
>NZ_JBHUWH010000874.1:0-1281 GCF_042670125.1 Kitasatospora sp. NPDC057198
CGCGCGGACCGGGGCCCCTCGGGGAAGCGCCGGATCAGTCGTTCAGGTGCTCGACCACGTAGTCGATGGCGCCGGTGAGCTTCTCGACGTCCGCCGGGTCGATCGCCGGGAACATCGCGACGCGCAGCTGGTTGCGGCCCAGCTTGCGGTACGGCTCGGTGTCCACGATGCCGTTGGCACGCAGTGCCTTGGCGACCGCGGCGGCGTCGACCGAGTCGTCGAAGTCGATGGTGCCGACGACCTGCGAGCGCTCCTCCGGCTTGGCCACGAAGGGCTGCGCGAAGGAGGACTTCTCGGCCCAGGAGTACAGGATCGAGGAGGACTCCGCGGTGCGGGCCACCGCCCAGTCCAGACCGCCCTGGCCGTTCAGCCACTCCAGCTGGTCGGCCAGCAGGAAGAGGGTGGTGATGGACGGGGTGTTGTACGTCTGGTCCTTCGAGGAGTTGTCGATCGCGGTCGGCAGGTCGAAGAACGGCGGGATGTACCGGCCGGAGCCGGCGATCTCCGCGGCGCGCTCCAGCGCGGCCGGCGAGAAGGTGGCCAGCCAGAGGCCGCCCTCGGAGGCGAAGGACTTCTGCGGGGCGAAGTAGTAGACGTCCGTCTCGCGGATGTCGACCGGCAGGCCGCCGGCGCCGGAGGTGGCGTCGACCAGGACCAGCGAGCCGGCGTCCGCGCCCTCGGGGCGGCGGATCGGCATCGCGACACCGGTGGAGGTCTCGTTGTGGGTGAGGCCGTAGACGTCCACACCCGCCTCGGCGACCGGCAGCGGGTGGGTGCCCGGGGCGGTCTTGATCACCGTCGGCTCGGCCAGCCACGGGGCGGCCTTCACGGAGGAGGCGAACTTGGAGGAGAACTCGCCGAAGTCGAGGTGCTGCGACTTCTCGCGCACCAGACCGAACGCGGCGATGTCCCAGAACGCGGTGGAGCCGCCGTTGCCGAGCACGACCTCGTAGCCCTCCGGCAGCGAGAACAGCTCGGCGACGCCCTGGCGGACGCGCTTGACGAGGTTCTTGACCGGGGCCTGGCGGTGGGAGGTGCCCAGCAGGGAGGTTCCGGTGGCGGCGAGGGCACTCAGGGCCTCGGGGCGCACCTTGGAGGGGCCGCAGCCGAAGCGGCCGTCGTTGGGCAGATTGTCGGCGGGGATCTGAATCTGAGCCACGGCCGCAGCCTATCCCCCGGACATGCGGCGGCGGTACGCCCGTCCGGCCGCTGAGACGTGATCTTGGCCGCTCCGGACAGGCCGGCGCCGGGCGCGTGACCCCTGGTCAGGGGGTGTGCGCG
>NZ_JBHUWH010000875.1:0-1257 GCF_042670125.1 Kitasatospora sp. NPDC057198
TTCACAGCACCACGCACACCCGTCGAACAGGCCATCGCACGAGTCTGGGCGAAGACACTGGGCATCACCGACATCGGCATCCACGACAACTTCTTCGAGCTCGGCGGCGACTCGATCCTCAGCATCCAGATCGTCTCACGCGTCCGCAAAATCGGCCTGCACATCACCCCCGGCATGATGTTCCGCTACCAGACCGTCGCCGAACTGGCCGCCCACGCCGGAAACACGACGAACATCCACGCAGCACAAGGGCCGGTCAACGGAACCGCACCACTCACACCGATCCAGAACTGGTTCTTCGAACGCGACCTGACCGAAGCCCACCACTTCAACCAGTCCGTCCACCTCGAACTCGAAACAGTCGACCCCGACCTCCTCGACCAGGCACTGACAGCCCTGCTCAAGCACCACGACATCCTGCGCAGCAACTACACCCACACCAACGGCCGATGGACCCAGACCATCACCGACCACACACCCGAAACAATCCTGCACCGCCACGACCTCTCCCAAATCCCCCCCGAAGAACAGCCGGCCCATCAAGAACACATCGCCGAACAGACCCAACGCAGCCTCAACCTCACCGAAGGCCCACTCATCCAGGCAGCACTCCTCGACCTGGGCCCCCGCAACCACCGCCTGCTCATCGCCATCCACCACCTCCTCGTCGACGGCGTCTCCTGGCGAATCCTCCTCGAAGACCTCGGCAACGCATACCACCAGCTCACCAACGGCGAGGAAATCACCCTCCCCCTCAAAACCAGCAGCTACCTCGACTGGGCCAACCACCTCGAACAGCACGCACAGACCGAAAAGCTCCACACCGAAATCCCCTACTGGACCTCACAAACCACCACCAACCACCCCCACCCCCACACCACCCCCACCACCCTCAACACGACAACCCTCACCCTCACCCCCCACGACACCACCGCCCTCCTCCGGGACGTCCCACGAGCATTCGGAACCCAGATCAACGACGTCCTACTCACCGCACTCGCCATCGCACACCACCGAACAACCGGCAACCCCGACCTCCACGTCGACCTCGAAGGCCACGGCCGCGAAGAACTCTTCGACGACATCGACCTCCTCCGCACCGTCGGATGGTTCACCACCATCTTCCCCGTCCACATCACCGCCACCACCAACCCCACAGAAACCCTCAAGAACACCCAAAAAGCCCTCGAAAACATCCCGAACAAGGGCATCGGATACGGCATCCTCCGCTACCTCGCCACACCCCGCACCCGCCAA
>NZ_JBHUWH010000876.1:0-1244 GCF_042670125.1 Kitasatospora sp. NPDC057198
GCCCCGTGATGGCCGAGGACCCGGCCCGTCCGGCCCGTCCGGTCCGATCCGCCGGTCCGTCGCGGACCGGGACGGACCGGCGCAGCCTGCCGCTGACCGCTGTGCCGGGGGCGGTCGCCCGGGGCCGGGAGTTCACCCGGCTCGCGCTGCGGGCCTGGGGCTGGCTGCCCGCGCCGGACGACGTCACCGGGGCGGTGGCCGAGGACGTGCTGCTGATGACCAGCGAACTGGTCACCAACGCCTGCCAGCACGCGGCCGGCCCCTACCTGCTGGAACTGACCCGGCACGGGCCGCTGGTGCGGGTCGCCGTGCGGGACGCCGACGACCGGCCGCCGCTGCTGCGCCCGCCCCGGGTGCCCGCCCGGCCCGGCGGGCACGGGCTGCGGGTGGTCGACCGGCTGGCCACCGCCTGGGGCTGCGAGCCGCTGGCGGGCGGCGGCAAGACGGTGTGGCTGGAGGTGGTCCGTCCTCCGGCGGAACCCTGAAGCGGGAAGTGCCACAGTGGTAGCAGGGAGCGGTCCCGCCCACCGGGGCCGTGCCGCGTTCTCGGAGCCGAGGTGATGGTCGCGTGGGCAGCACACCGGACCCCGGACGGCCGCACCCGTCGCCGCCCCCCGACCGGCCGGGCCGGGACGGGGACCGCGCGGGAGGACCCGTCGAGGAGCACAGCAGGGCGGCCGACCCCGGCCCGGTCGCCGAGCCGGACGGCCGCGCGCTGCGCCGGCTGCTGGCGGGCCTGACCGCCGTCCGGGACGGCGACCTCACGCTGCGGCTGCCGGACGAGCCCGGCGTGCTGGGTGAGATCTCCGGCGTCTACAACGACATGGCGGAGCGGCTGGCCCGGCTGAACGCCGAGGTGACCCGGGTGGCCCGGGAGGTCGGCACCGAGGGCGTGCTCGGCGGGCAGGCCGAAGTCCCGCAGGCGCACGGCGCGTGGCGGGAGCTGGCCGACTCGGTGAACGCGATGGCGGGCAACCTGACTTCGCAGGTGCGCAACATCGCGCAGGTGACCACGGCGGTGGCCCGGGGTGACCTGACCCGGAAGATCGACGTGGACGCCCGGGGCGAGATCCTGGAGCTGAAGAACACCGTCAACACGATGGTGGAGCAGCTGAGTTCGTTCGCCGCCGAGGTGACCCGCGTGGCCCGCGAGGTCGGCACCGAGGGCATCCTGGGCGGGCAGGCGGACGTCCGGGGCGTCTCCGGCACCTGGCGCGACCTGACCGACAGCGTCAACTTGATGG
>NZ_JBHUWH010000877.1:0-1235 GCF_042670125.1 Kitasatospora sp. NPDC057198
GGCCTGGTGCTGCGCTCCCCCGAGGGTGACGCGCTGATGCGCGCCGCGGCCCCGCCGCTGCTGGCCTTCCTGGCCCGCACCGACCGGCTGGTGCCGATGGGCCAGGAGCGCTTCGCCGACGACCTCGACCGGAAGCTCGCCCGCATCCTGGCCTCGTCCGGCCCCCACGACACACTCTGACCCCGGCGGCGGCACGGCCTCTCCGAACGGCCTCCGAACGGCCTCCGGGCAGCGGTCGGGCAGCGGTCGGGCGAAGCGTACCGACTCGTCGCCCGTACGGGGTGAGCTGCGGGGAAGCAGCCCGAACTCGCAGTCGGAGAGGCTACGTTGGTGTCCCGTCACAGACTTTCCGAGGGAGACCGACGGCGTGACCAGCGAGCAGGAAGCCATCGACAGGGCCGTGACCGCCGTCATCTCGGCGGTGCGGGTCGGCGACGTCGCCGGCCTGTACGAGTCCGTGATGCCGCCGGACGGCCTGCGGACGCCTCCCGACGAGGTCGCCAACTGGTTCGGCCTGCTGCTGATCCACATGGCGCTCGCCGCCGCGGACGCCTGCGCGCTGGAACGGGGCTGCTCCCGGGAGGACGTCGCCCGGTGGATCACGGACGTCCTGGGCCCGCCGCCCACCCCGGCCCTGATCCGCGGCGCGGACCCCGCCCGCATCGACCACGTCACGGCCACCGGCGCGGCGGCCGACCACGCCCGGTACGTCGGCTACAGCGTCGACCTGATGATGATCGGCCTCGCCGCACCGGGCGTGGACGTGGACAAGCGGATGGTCGACGCCCACCAGGCCGCGACGAACGACAAGACCACCCGCATCAACGTGATCGCCCTCCTCGGCAGCCTCGCCGCCACCGCCCCCTCCCGCCGGGGCTGAGCCCCCGGCCCGGCCGTCCCGGTTCCCCGACCCGGTTCCCCGTCCCGGCTCCCCGACCAGGGACTCGCCCCCTCGCGCCGGGCAACGGCCTCCGGCCGCCGGGCTCCGCCGGAAGGCCGTCGTGCGCGCTCGGCGCATCTGCCGTCCGGGTGGTGCCGCGTGATCGTCGGTGCGCGGTGTGGCGGGTCGCCTGGCGGTGGCGGGGGCGGGCGCGGTGAGGTGTCCCATCGGATCAGCCGTACACAATCCGTCGGGCGTGAGGAGGGCACCGTGCAACCGGAGCACAACGGACACCGGGCGGCCGGGGGCCGGGGGCCGGCTGGTCAACCCAACGGCCGTCGAGGCGGGCCCGGAG
>NZ_JBHUWH010000878.1:0-1226 GCF_042670125.1 Kitasatospora sp. NPDC057198
GTCCGGGGCCGTACCGTTCCTGCCGCGCCTACTGCGGGACGGCGGTGCCGTAGAAGGAGTCCAGCGCGTACACGCAGCGGTCCTTGGAGCCGACGAACACCCGGCCGCCGACCGCCACCGGGGAGCCGGTCAGCTCGCCCTTGGTGCCCAGCTCCCAGCGCAGCCGGCCGGTGGCCAGCTCCAGGGTGTGCAGCGAGTGGTCCCGGCTGCCCAGGTGCACCAGGCCCTCGGCGACCGCCGGGGAGCCGACCAGGTCGCCCCGGGTGGTGTAGCGCCAGCGCTCCCGGCCGCCGGCCGCCTCGAACGCGAACAGGGTGTCGCCGGAGCCCAGCAGCACCGTGCCGTCGGCGACCACGGCGGGCTCGGCGCCCTGCCGGGCGGCGGTGGCGGCCCGCCACAGGCCGTGCCCGGTGACGGCGTCCAGCGCGTACAGGGTGCCGAGGTAGTCGGCGACGTACACCGCCCGGCCGTCCACCGCGGGCGGGGTGAACAGCACCACGGGCGCGTCGAAGCGCCAGCGCTCGGCGCCGGTGGTGGCGTCCAGCGCGTGCACCTGCTGGCCCGAGGTGACGTACAGCATGCCGCTGTGCTCGACCGGCCGGGACGGCACCTTGCCGCCCACCGGGACGGCCCAGCGCACCGCGCCGCGCCGCGGGTCCACGCAGTACAGCCGCCCGCCGCCCTGGTAGTAGGCGGCGCCGCCGACCAGCGCCGGGCCGGACTGCGGGTTCTCGTACTCCTGCTGGGCGTCGTCGGCCCGCCACAGCTCGGCGCCGGTGACGGCCGAGCGCAGCTGCACGCCGCCGCCGCGGACGCCGCAGCACAACACGCCGTCCGCGGCGTCCAGCGAGTAGACCCAGCCGTCCAGCGAGTGCCGCCAGCGCTCGGCGCCGTCGCCGGCGTCCACCGTGTACAGGTGCGGCCCGTCGGCGGCGTGCAGCAGGCCGGCGTCGACGGCCAGCGCCCAGGCGACGTCCCGGGTCTTCCAGCGGCGCTCGCCGGAGCCGATGTCCAGCGCGTGCACCTCGAAGCTGGAGGCGAACAGCGTGCCGTCGGCGACCACCGGGGTGCCCCACACGTCGTTGGACATCCGGAACCGCCAGGGCCGCCAGCGGGCCGCGGGCTGCGGCGGGGCGGCGGACGGCGCGGAGCTGCGGCGCACCCAGTCGGTGCCGACCGGGGCGGCCGAGGGGGCGGCCGGCTCCGCCCGCGGCCCGGGTCCTATC
>NZ_JBHUWH010000879.1:0-1221 GCF_042670125.1 Kitasatospora sp. NPDC057198
ACCCCGGGGTGCGGGGGCGGCGCGGGACGGGCCGACCGGCCGTCGGTCCGCAACGGCGCGGAACCCGCCGACGGCCGGTCCAGGCTTCCGAAACTCGATCGGCCGCCGGCCGCCCGCCCGCCAACCGCCTTTTCCGCCCCGCGGGTTGGGCGCGCCGGTGCTTTCCGGCCGCCATTCCCGCGGGATTTCGAATGTTCCCGGAAAGTTTCAACCCGCGCATTGACAGCCGAACTCGGCGGGTCAAAACTCTTCGACGTCGGCCGTCGCCGCCGACCACAGTCGAGCCGGGTCGCCGGTTCCACCTGCCTCCCTGGCTCCCCAGCGAACCACGAGGAGTCGCACCCCCATGCGCATCACCACCCTCTCGCCGCGCCCGCTGATCGCGGCCCTGGCCGTCGCCGCCGCCGCGGCCACCGCGCTGACCGCCACCACCCTCGACCCCACCCCCGCGCGGGCCGCCGTCGCGGCCACCACCTGCACCGGCTACGTCGGCCTCACCTTCGACGACGGCCCGTCCAACGACCACACCCCCGCCCTGCTCAGCGCCCTCCAGCAGAACGGCCTGCGGGCCACCATGTTCAACGAGGGCCAGTACGCGGCCGCCTACCCCGCCCAGGTCAGGGCCGAGGTGGCGGCCGGCATGTGGGTCGGCAACCACAGCTACACCCACCCGCACCTGGTCCAGGAGAGCCAGGCCCAGATCGACTCCGAGGTCGGCGGCACCCAGTCCGCGATCGCCAACGCGGGCGGCGGCACCCCGAAGCTGTTCCGCCCCCCGTACGGCGAGACCAACGCGACCCTGAAGGCGGTCGAGGCCAAGTACGGCCTGACCGAGGTGATCTGGGACGTCGACTCGCAGGACTGGAACGGCGCCACCACCGCCGCGATCGTCCAGGCCGTCGGCCGCCTGACCAACGGCCAGGTCATCCTGATGCACGAGTGGCCCGCCAACACCCTCGCCGCGATCCCGCAGATCGCCCAGAGCCTCGCCGCCCGCGGCCTGTGCGCCGGGATGATCTCTCCGCAGACCGGCCACGCCGTCGCCCCGACCGACACCGGCGGCAGCACCGGAGGCACCGGCGGCACCGGCGGCACGGGAGGCACCGGCGGTACGGGGGGCGGGAGTTGCAGCGCGACGCTCTCCGCCGGCTCCTCCTGGAGCGACCGCTACAACCTGAACGTCAGCGTCACCGGCTCCAGCACCTGGAAGGTCACCGTCAA
>NZ_JBHUWH010000880.1:0-1205 GCF_042670125.1 Kitasatospora sp. NPDC057198
GGCGAGCAGGGCGAGGTCGGCGTCGCCGTCCTCGCTGTCGCTCATCGCGCGCGAGCCGTGCCGGGCCACGTTCTCGGTGAACACCGGCGCGTAGCCGGCCGGGACGGGCTGGTAGCGGCGCAGGTCCTGCTGCGGGGCGTACGGGGTCTTGGTGCCGTAGGTGTCGGCCCGGGCGGCGCCCTGGGCGGTGGCGGTGCCGGTGGTCGCGAGGGTGGCGGCAAGGACGGTGGCCAGGGCGGCGGCGAGGGCCGCGGTGCGCTTCACGGTGGGGAGCCTCTCGGGGGAGGTCGGCCGGGTCCGTCCCGGTCGACCGCCGCACCCTGCCAGCCGGGTCCGAACCGCCGCCCACGGCCGTCCGTTCGCCCGGTGTCCCCCCGGTGAACGGACGGGCCCGGGGGCTGCCGCGGCCCGGCGACCGCCGCTCGGTCGGCACCGGTCCGCCGGTGCCGGTCAGCCGGTGCCGGTCAGCCGGTGCCGGTCAGCCGACGACCGCGACCGGGGCGTCCCAGGCGTTGCGGTCGACGGTGACGGTGGCGCCGCCGTAGGTCTCCTTCTGGTTGATCTGGTACTGGTGGGCGCGGCGGTGCCCGCTCCACAGGCCGGCGGCGAACGGGAAGCTGCCGGTGGTGTCGGCGGCGCCGTCGTACTTGGCGTACCACAGGGCGTCGGGCAGGTCGGGGGCGTCCTGCCCGGCGGCCTTGGCGATGCCCGCGGCGCTGGAGGAGGCGAAGCCGTAGAAGCCGGCCCAGTAGCCGGAGGCGTGCACGGCCCGGTTCCAGGACTGGACGTAGGCGAGGACGGCGTCGGCGCAGGCGGTGTCGGCGGTGTTGTACGCCTCGACGTCGAGGTAGAGGGTGCTGCCGGGGCGCATGCCGAGGGCGGCGGCCTTGGCGACGGCGTCGTTGCCGTCGCCGGTGCCGAGCGGGACGGCGGTGTCGGCGGTGAGCTTCTCGGGGCTGCTGCCGGTCTGGCACGGGGGCTGGGCGCCGACGTACAGCGGGACGAGCTTCCAGCCGCCGGCGCTGACGGACTTGACCCAGCCCGCGGTGAGCTGGGGCTGGGCGCAGCCGCGGTTCTTGCCGCCGATGTAGACGGCGGCGGCGCCGTAGGGGCTGGTGCCCTTCCAGGCGTTCATGGTGGCGAGGGCGGGCGCGGTGCAGGTGTCGAAGGCCAGGCCGGTGAAGGTCGCGGGCGCGGTGCCGAGT
>NZ_JBHUWH010000881.1:0-1198 GCF_042670125.1 Kitasatospora sp. NPDC057198
GGCCGCCCCGACGCCTCCGGGCAGCGGGGCGGCCCGTGCCGCTGCCGCCGGCGGGTGCCGCTGGGTGGGTGCCGTCGGCGGGCGCCGTCCGCGCGGGCCGGGGAGTGTCGGCGTTCGAGCGGCGTGCCCGACTGTGGCAGGCTCGGCGCATGGAACAGCGTGTACTTGGCAGGACCGGACGCCCGGTCTCGGTGATCGGTCTCGGAACGTGGCAGCTCGGCGCCGACTGGGGCGTGGTGCTCGAGGACGACGCCCTCGCGGTGCTGGACGCCGCGGCGGACGCCGGGGTGACCTTCTTCGACACCGCCGACGTCTACGGCGACGGCCGCAGCGAGCAGTTGATCGGCCGTTTCCTGAAGGGCCGCGGAAGGGGCGGCGACGCCGGTGAGTTGACGGTCGCCACCAAGCTCGGACGGCGGCTGCCGCAGCTGCCGGAGAACTACACCCTCGCCAACTTCCGCGAGTGGACCGACCGTTCGCGCCGCAACCTGGGCGTCGAACGGCTCGACCTGGTGCAGCTGCACTGCCCGCCCAGCGCCGTCTACTCCGACGACCAGGTGTTCGACGCGCTCGACACCCTGGTCGCCGAGGACGTCATCGCCGCGTACGGCGTCAGCGTGGAGACCTGCGCGGAGGCGCTCACCGCGATCGCCCGGCCCGGCGTCGCCAGCGTGCAGATCATCCTCAACCCGTTCCGGCTCAAGCCGCTGGACGAGGTGCTGCCCGCCGCCGAGAAGGCGGGCGTCGGCATCATCGCCCGGGTGCCGCTGGCCTCCGGCCTGCTGTCCGGCAAGTACACCAAGGACACCCTGTTCGGCGCGGACGACCACCGCACCTACAACCGGGACGGCTCCGCGTTCGACCAGGGCGAGACCTTCTCCGGCATCGACTTCGAGACCGGTGTCGAAGCCGCCGACGAGTTCGCCCGGCTCGCCCCGCCCGGCGCCACCGCCGCGCAGACCGCGCTGCGCTGGATCGTCCAGCAGCCCGGCGTCAGCACCGTCATCCCCGGCGCCCGCACGCCCGAGCAGGCCCGCAAGAACGCGGAGACGATGGCGCTGCCGCCGCTGCCGGAGTCGACCCTGCGGTCCGTCCGCGACCTGTACGACCGCCGCCTGCGGGCGCAGGTGCACTCGCGCTGGTAGGCGCGGGTACGCGGTGCGCGTCGGCGCGGTGCGCGGTGGCGGCGGGGCGGCCC
>NZ_JBHUWH010000882.1:0-1192 GCF_042670125.1 Kitasatospora sp. NPDC057198
ACCACAGAGAACTACACACCTATTTACGTTGCGGGACCGGCATATGATTATGCTTGACGGGCTCGGTCATGCCGGCCGTGTGCCCGCTCCCGGTCGGCGCATTCCCCGCCGGGGCGGGCCGGCGGACGGCGGCGCCGTCCGCTACCCGGCCACCGGCCGGCTGCCCGTCCGCGGCAGCCTCTGCGGCTGGTCCCCGCCGCCCCGGTGGACGGCGCCCGCCGCGGCGAGGGTGGCCGCCGCCAGGGCGGGCCAGAGGGCGAGCGGGGGCAGGGCGGTGATGACGGCCGGGGAGATCGCCAGGCCCAGGCCGGTGGAGAACTGCAGCCGGGACAGCGCGCGGCCGAGGCCGCCGGGCGGGGCGAGGGCGGTGACCAGGGGGGTGGCGCTGCCCGCGTAGAGGATCTCGCCGAGGGTGCACGGGATCGTCACCAGGGCCACCGCGAGCGGGCCGAGCGCCGCGGCCGGCAGGAAGGCCAGGTAGCCGGCGGCGAGCACCGCCCCGGAGAGCGCCAGCACCCTCGCCCGCGGCCAGCGGGCCGCCGCCCACGCGGTGACCGGCACCTGGAGGGTGACCACCAGCACGGTGTTGGCGACGAACACGGCGGCGGGCCAGGCCGGCGAGGCGTGCAGGACCGTCACCAGCACCAGCGGCACCGCCACTTCGGGCACGTTGAGGCAGAACACGTACACCACGTTGGCCAGCAGCACCGCCCGCAGCCGCCGCGTCCCGCCGTCCCCCGGCGCGGCGGTGGGGGCGCGCCCCGTCCGCCCGGCGGTGACCCGCACCGAGCGGGCCAGCGCGGCGGCGGCCAGGAAGCCCGCGCCGGAGACCGCGGCCAGCGCCCGCAGGGCGGGTGCGCCGCCGGTCAGGCAGGCGGTGGCGAGCAGCGCGCCGAGGCCGAGCCCGGCGTTGCGGACGGCGCGGGCGGCGGCGAGCGCGGTGTCGCGCAGGCCGTCCTCGGCGACGGTGGTGACGAGTGCGGCGTGCGCGGCGGGCCACGCCTGGTTGCCGATGCCGAGGAACAGCGCGGCCAGCGCGAACAGCGCGACGCTCCCGTCCGGCGCGGCCAGCAGCGCGGCCACGCCGGCCACCCGCACCAGCATCGCGGCGGCGACCGCGGCGCTGCGCGCGCCGCGGTCCAGCCAGCGGCCGAGCGGCGGCATGCAGGCCAGGCCCGCGACGATCCCGGCG
>NZ_JBHUWH010000883.1:0-1164 GCF_042670125.1 Kitasatospora sp. NPDC057198
CCGGTGCCGTCGTCCGTCGGCCCGTGTTCCGCCGGGCCGCCCGGGTCGGTGGGGCCGATCGCCCCGCCCATGTCGTGCAGCGGGCGTTCCTGCCGTGCCATCGCGGTGTCCTCCCGTCGTTCCTCCGCCGGTCCGGGGGCCGGCGCGTGCGCCGGGCGTCTGCCCGACCGCCTGGGCCGGAAACGGCCCGCAGGTTTCTCCGCCGCCGGAGCGGACAGCCGCCACGGCGAGAGCCGCCCGACTCCCGGAGGCAGCCATGCCCGCCGCGCACCGCCCCTGCGCCCCGCCCGCCCCGCACCCGCTGCGCGGCTACGCCCTGCTCGCCGACGGCCGGCGCGGCGCCCTGCTCGACCCGGACGGCGTGCTCGGCTGGCTGTGCGTGCCGCGCTGGGACAGCGACGCGGTGCTGTCCGCGCTGATCGGCGGGCCGGGCTGGTTCGGCCTGACCCCGACGGCGACGTACGTGCCGGGCGGCCGGTACGAGGACGGCGGGCTGGTGTACCGCAGCCGCTGGGTCACCCGGGACGGGGTGGTGGAGTGCCGCGAGGCCCTGGCCCGCCCGGCGGAGGCGCACCGCGCGGTGCTGCTGCGCCGCGTCCTGGCCGTGGACGGCCCGGCCGAGCTCGACGTCGCCCTGCACCTGGCCGCCGGTTTCGGCGCGGCCGGCGCCACCGATCCGGTCCGCGACGCGGCGGGCCGCTGGACGCTGCGCACCGGCCCGCTGCACGCCCGGCTGACCGGCCTGCCGGACGCCCGGCCGGAGCGCTGCGGCGGCCTGCACGCCGTGCTGCGCGCCGCGGCCGGCACCTCGCACGACCTGGTCCTGGAGCTCTCCGACCGGCCGTTCGACGATGCCCCGCCGGACCCGGACCGCGCCTGGGCGGCCACCGAGGCGGCCTGGGCCGCGGACGTCCCGGCCCTGGACGAGCTGGCCGGGCTGCCCGGCCACCGCGACGCCCGGCACGCCCACGCCGTCCTCACCGGCCTGACCGGCCCGGACGGCGGCACCGTCGCCGCGGCGACCACCAGCCTGCCCGAGCGCGCCGAACAGGGCCGCAACTACGACTACCGGTACGTGTGGATCCGCGACCAGGCGTACATCGGCCAGGCGGTCGCCGCCCGCGGGCCGCACCCGCTGCTGGCCGGCTCGGCCCGCTTCGTCAC
>NZ_JBHUWH010000884.1:0-1163 GCF_042670125.1 Kitasatospora sp. NPDC057198
CCTCCGGGTGGTGCCCGCCGTCGCCGTTCAGTCGCGCGGGGCCGGCGGGGGCGCGGTGCTGGCCCGCAGCACCAGTTCGGGGGCCACCACGACCGGTGCGTCCCCGGCCGCGTCGGGGTCGTCGATCCGGTCGAGCAGGCGGGCCACGCACTGCCGGCCGACCTCCTCGAAGTCCTGCCGGACGGTGGTCAGCGGCGGCAGGTAGTAGGCGGCCTCGGGCAGGTCGTCGAAGCCGACCACGCTGACGTCCTCGGGGACGCGGCGGCCGGCCTCGTGCAGGGCGCGGACCAGGCCGAGCGCCAGGTGGTCGTTGGCGGCGAACACCGCGGTGACGTCGGGGCGGGCGGCCAGTTCGCGGCCGATCCGGTAGCCGTCCTCGGCCGTCCAGTCGCCGTACCGGAGCGGGGGGACGGGCGCGCCGGCGACCTTCAGCGCGGCGTGCCAGGCGGCGGCGCGGCGGCGGGCGGCGTAGGAGTCCTGCGGGCCGCCGAGGTGCCAGACGGTGCGGTGGCCGAGGCCGAGCAGGTGGCGGGTGGCGGCGGTGGCGCCGGCCGCCTGGTCGGTGTCGACCGAGGGGAAGCGGCGCTCCGGGTCTCCGTCGGCGACCACCACCGGGACGCCGGAGGTGACCGAGAAGCCGGGCCGGTCCAGGATCTGCGCCTCGATCACCACCAGTCCGTCCACGGCCTGGTCGGTGAGCTGGCGGACGGCCTGCTGCACGGCGCGTTCGGTCTGGTCCTCGACGCAGACCACGTTCAGCGAGTACCCGGCGCGCTGGGCGGCGCGCGAGATCGCGGCCAGGGTGCGGGCGTTGCCCTGGGCGGTGACGTCGAAGGTGACCACGCCCAGGACGTGGAAGCGGCCGAGGGTGAGCGCCCGGGCGGCGCTGTTGCGCTGGTAGCCGAGCACCCGCATCGCGGAGAGCACCCGGTCGCGGGTCTCGGGTTCGACGTTGCTGCGGTTGTTGGCGACCCGGGAGACGGTCTGCGAGGAGACCCCGGCGAGGGCCGCGACGTCGGCCTGCGACGGCGGCCGCGTCCTGCCCCGGGCGGTGCCGTCCGGCGTCGGGTCCTGCCCCATGCGCTCCTCCTCCATGTCTGCGTAAACATGGTAGCGCCGCGGGAGGACGGGGAAAGCCACCGCCCCGGCTGCCTGAGCAGCCG
>NZ_JBHUWH010000885.1:0-1144 GCF_042670125.1 Kitasatospora sp. NPDC057198
CCCCCCGAGGACGGGTCGGGGGGCGCTCCGCCCTTCCGCCGCCGCGCTCAGGGGGTGAGCACCAGCTTGCCGAACACGTCCCCGCGCTCCAGCCGGGCGAACGCCTCCCGGGCGTCGGCCAGCGGCAGCACCGAGTCGATCACCGGCCGGATCCCGGAGTTGGCGCACAGCGCCAGCAGCCCGGCCAGCTCTTCCTTGGAGCCCATGGTCGAGCCGACCACCTTGAGCTCCAGGAAGAAGATCCGGTTCAGCTCGGCGGCCTTCGGGCTGGGCCCGCTGGTCGCACCGGAGATCACGAGGGTGCCGCCGGGCCGCAGCGACTTCACCGAGTGCGACCAGGTCGCCGCGCCGACGGTCTCCATCACCGCGTCCACCCGCTCCGGCAGCCGGGCGCCGCTCTCGAAGGCCGCGTCCGCGCCGAGCCCGACCGCCCGGGCCCGCTTGGCCTCGTCCCGCCCGGTGACCCACACCCGCAGCCCGGCGGCCTTGGCCAGCACCACCAGCGCGGTCGCCACCCCGCCGCCGGCGCCCTGCACCAGCACCGTGTCGCCGGGCTTCACCCCGGCGTTGGTGAACAGCATCCGGTACGCGGTGAGCCAGGCGGTGGGCAGGCAGGCGGCCTGCTCGAAGCTCAGCTCCTCCGGCTTGGGCAGCAGGTTCCAGGTCGGTACGGCGACCCGCCGGGCGAAGGTGCCCTGGTAGCGCTCGGTCAGGATGGACCGCGGCTCGTGCGGGCCCACCCCGTGGCCGCTCTGGCCGACCACCGAGTGGATCACCACCTCGTTGCCGTCCTCGTCCACGCCCGCCCCGTCGCAGCCGAGCACCATCGGCAGCCGCTCGGCGGGCAGTCCGACCCCGCGCAGCGACCACAGGTCGTGGTGGTTGAGCGTGGCGGCCTTCACCGTGACCACGCTCCAGCCGGGGCGGGCCTCCGGTTCGGGCACCTCGCCCAACTCCAGTGCGCTCAAAGGGTCGTCGGGGCTGATGCGGGCGGCGTAGGCAGCGAACATGCCCGGACGATAACCGGGCGGCGCCCCGCGCGTTAACCGCGACCCACTGTGAACGTCCCCATATTGCTTTTCCCGGGCGGCCGCCCCGCACACCGGACGGCCGCCCCGCACACGGCGCCGGGCCCGTCCGCGGA
>NZ_JBHUWH010000886.1:0-1131 GCF_042670125.1 Kitasatospora sp. NPDC057198
GCGCCTCCCGGTGCGTCGCCGAACCGCGCGCGAGCGCCGGCCCGGTGGGCGGCTCAGCCGTCCACCGCTCGCACCAGCGCGACCATCGCCCCGACCGCCTCGCGGTCGGTCAGGCCCTGTTCCCGGCAGAGCGAGCGCCAGGTCGAGAAGGCCGCCGCGTGGCCGATCACCGCCCGCCGGACGGGCCCGCCCGCCGTCGGCCAGGCGTCGGCCAGCACCTCGGCGTGGCGCCGGTTCCCCGCCTCCCACGCCTCGCGGATCGCGTCGGGCACCGCGTGCAGGTCGCGGTCGACCAGCGTCAGCATCCGCTCGCCCGCGCGGTAGAAGCGGTAGAGGTCGGCGAGTCCGGCCGCGAGCCGTTCGACCCCGCCCCCGATCGCCTCCCACTCCTCGGGGCGGGGCGGTCGCTGCTGCGCCAGCCAGTGCCCCGAGCACGCCCGGAACAGCGCCGTCCCGTCGGGGAAGTGCCGGTAGACGGTCAGCCGGGTGACCCCGGCGCGTTCGGCGATCGCCGCGATGCTCGTCGCCGCCGGGCCCGCGGTGCCGTGCAGGTGCACGGCGGCCTCGATGATGCGCTGCCGCGTCCGCCCCACGTCCTCGGCGCGTTTGCGCATCTCGTAGCCGCGCGTTCGCGACGGCCGCTGCTGTTCACTCACCGGTTGACGCCCTGTTGTCCGAGGCGGAGACTTTTTTGGGAGAACGCCAGTGTATCCCGAATTGCGTGGAGGAGTGATCGCCATGACAGGGCCGCCGGTCCCGCCGCTCACCGTCGTCCGCCCCGGCGAGGGAGGGGAGGGCGACCTCGGCTCGATCGGGGTCGCCTTCAAGCTCTGGGGCGCCGACACCGGCGGCGCGGTCTCCGTCGTCGAACACCCCTTCCCGGTCGGGGCGCTGGTGCCGCCGCACCTGCACACCCGGGAGGACGAGTACTCGATCGTGACCGAGGGCGAGATCGGCTTCCGCTCCGGCGACCGCGAGGTCGTGCTGGGCGCCGGCGGCTACATCACCAAGCCGCGCGGGGAACTGCACGCGATGTGGAACGCCGGCCCCGTCCCGGCCCGGATGATCGAGGTCATCAGCCCGGCCGGCTTCGAGCACTTCTTCCGCGAACTGGCCGAGCTGCTCGCCGAC
>NZ_JBHUWH010000887.1:0-1122 GCF_042670125.1 Kitasatospora sp. NPDC057198
GGAACGGCTGCGGCCCCACGGCACATGGCACATGGAAAGGAACGACAACCGTGACGACGAACAACCCGACCGACGGAGGAACGACCATGAGCAGCAATGAACTGGCCGGCAAGGTGGCGCTCGTGACCGGCGGCAGCCGGGGCATCGGGGCCGCCATCGCCAGGAAGCTGGCCGCGGCCGGCGCCTCGGTCGCCGTGACCTACGTGCGGGCGGAGGAGCAGGCCCGCGCGGTGGCCAAGGAGATCGAGGCGGCCGGTGGCCGGGCCGCGGTCATCCAGGCCGACCTGACCCGACCGGAGACGGCGGCCCGCGCCGTCGAGCAGACCGTCGCCGAGCTGGGCGGCATCGACATCCTGGTGAACAACGCCGGTTTCCTGGCCTACGGCCCGCTGGGCGAGGTCACCCCGGAGTACCTGGAGAGCGTGCTGGCGGTCGACGTGAAGTCGATCTTCCTGGCCTCGCAGGCCGCGGTGAAGCACATGACCGCGGGCGGCCGGATCATCAGCATCGGCTCCTGCTTCAACGGCCGGGTGCCCGGCGGGAACTTCGTGCTGCAGGCGACCGCGAAGACCGCGCTGGTGGGTCTGACCAAGGGCCTGGCGCGCGAGTTCGGCCCGCAGGGCATCAACGCCACGGTCATCGACCCGGGGCCGATCGACACCGACATGAACCCGGCCGACGGTGAGACCGCCGAGTTCCAGGCCGGCCTGACCGCCCTGGGCCGCTACGGCACGGCGGAGGACATCGCCGCCACCGTGCTCTTCCTGGCGGGCCCGACCGGCAACTACATCACCGGCACGGCGATCGCGGTGGACGGCGGCTACACCGTCTGACGCGGCTTCACCCGAGCCCCCTGCCCGTCACCGCGACGGGCAGGGGGCTCCGTCGTGCCCTGCCCGTCGCAGTGACGGCACCCTGCCCGCATCACCTCGTCCAGGCCCGGAACCGCCCGTCCGACCGCCGGGCCCGGCCGCCCGTACCCCCTATCCGGCGTCCCGCCCGTAGCCCCTTCCCGGCGTCCCGCTCGCGGCCCGTACGAGCCCCGGCAGGAGGATGCGGAAGGGCCCCGGCAGGAGGGACGCGGAAGGGCCCCCGCCACACCTGGAACTCAAGGTGTGGCGG
>NZ_JBHUWH010000888.1:0-1114 GCF_042670125.1 Kitasatospora sp. NPDC057198
GGTGGTGCGGGTCGTTCGGTGCTACGGGCGTCAGCGCCGGGCGAGGGACCGCGAGCGGCGGTAGAGCACGCCGCCGCCGAGCAGCAGCGCGATCCCGGCCGGGGCGATGACCTCCAGGCCGGACGCGCCGGTGGAGGCCAACTCCGCCTGGCCGACGGCGGGGGCGGCGGCCCGGGGCTGGGTCACGGTGGCCGGGGTGGCCGGGGTGTTCACCGTGGTCGTGGTGCCGGGCTCGTCGCCGTTGGGGCCGCCGTTGCGGTCGCTGGGCGGGGTGCCGTGCTCGCCGCCGGTCTGCTCGGGCGGGCAGTCGTCACCGGGCGGCTGGGTGCTCGGCGGGGTGGTGGTGGGCGGGGTGGTCGGGTGGTGGTGCGGCGTGCCGGTGTTCGCGCAGTCGTTGCCGAACGCCGGGTTGCCGAGGCCCACCACGTTGACCGAGTTGCCGCAGGCGTCGACCGGCGCGGTGATCGGCACCTGCACGTCGTTGCCCGAGGCGACGCCGGGCGAGCCGGCCGTCGTGCCGCTCGCGCCGGAGCCCGAGCCCGCGTGGCCGCCGGTCCGATCGCCGGGCTGGCTGCCGGCCTGGCTGCCGGGCTGACCGCCGCCCGCGTGGGCGCCGCCGGTGCGGCCGCTCGCGCTGACGTTGGAGCAGTCGTTGCCGTACGCCGGGTTGAGCAGACCGATCACGTTGATCGTGTTGCCGCAGGCGTTGACGGGAAGCTCCACGGGCACCTGCACCGCGTTCCCCGAACCCACGCCTGGCGAATTGACCGCTGAGCCGTGCGCGTCGGCGGCGGCGTGGGCGTAGCCCGCGGTCGAGGCCAGCACGCTGCCGGTGGCCATGGCCGTGAGGAGGCCCTTCCTGGCGACCTGTCGCATTGACTCCCCTTGGTTTCTCACTCGATGGTGCGGACCCGATCGACCCGCGCCGGATTTCCGGTGTACTCCGGATTCCGGGGCCGGACGTCGATCCGATAGTCGGAATTGCCCGCCGCGACGGCGGCAGCACTACTTCAACGACCCCTAACGGTGAAGGTTGAGCCATCTGCAGTCAGTTCATCCGATCGGGTGAGCTGCGGCTTTCCCCGGGAACCGCGCCGTTCACCCTCCCGGGCGG
>NZ_JBHUWH010000889.1:0-1113 GCF_042670125.1 Kitasatospora sp. NPDC057198
CCCCCGCAGCACCCGGTGCGGGGGCGGACCCGGCCCGGCGTCAGCCGATGGTGCTCTGCGGGCCGGCGTACCGGGCGAGCAGCGCGGGCACGTCCTCGGCCCGGTCCAGGGTGTACGGGTAGAAGGAGGACGGGGTGAAGGTGGTGCCGTTGGTCTGCTGCTTGCCGGTGCTGTTGACCACGATGCTGCCGCTCTGGCTCAGTGCGGCGGCGGAAGTGTCGTTGTAGTAGGAGTTGTTGACGTGGTCGTAGTAGCTGTTCTCGATCACCGTCCTCGAGGCGCCGCGCGAGAGGTTGCCGTAGGAGGCGACGTTCTGCAGGTAGTTGTTGTAGAGGTGGGCGTAGGCGACGTTGTCCACGCTGGGGTTGCGCTGGTTGGTGTCGTGGATCCAGTTGTGGTGGATGGTGATCCGGGCGGTGACGTTGTCGGTCCAGCCGATCCCGAACGCCTTGTTCTCCTCGCCCATGACGTTCCAGGAGACGGTGAGGTAGCTGGTGTCCTTCCGGCTGTCGATCAGGCCGTCGTTCATCCGCTCGATCCGGTTGTGGTCGATCCACACGTGGTCGGCGGTGTCCATCTGGATGCCGTCGTAGTCGTAGACCTTGTCGTCCGGGTCGTCGTCGGCCATCCGGGCGTCCCGGATGGTGAGGTTGCGCAGGATCACGTTGTGCACGCCGGTGCCGAGGAAGAACCCGCCGTGGACGATCTCGCCCGCGGTGCCGACGCCGACGATGGTCTTGTTCGACTTCACCGGGATCTCGTGGCCGTACGGGGTGACGGTGACGGCCGCCGCGACCCGGATCGTGTAGGGGCCGTCCGCCGTCGCGTACTTGACCAGGTCGGCGAAGGTGGTGACGGTGACGGTCGGGCCGGCCGCGCCGCCGGTCGTCCCGCCCCCGGTGGAGGCGAACCCGTCCGCGGTGTCCGACCAGGTCCGTCCGGTGCTGACGGGGCGGAAGGCCCACTGCTTGTTGGTGTTGGCGGTGCAGGTCTCCTGGATCACCGGCGTCCCGGAGGCGGTGGACGCCCCCTGGTCGCTGACGCACAGCCCGCTGCGCACGCTGACGATCTGGAACGTGCCCGAGCCGCTCGCCACCAGCCGCCACTGCTGGT
>NZ_JBHUWH010000890.1:0-1104 GCF_042670125.1 Kitasatospora sp. NPDC057198
GTGCGGGGGGAAATGCACCGGAGCCCCGCCCGTCTCCGTCGTCCTGTCCTCAGACCAGTTCGGCGGGCAGCTGCCGGGCCACCGCGGCGATCCGCCGGCCCGCCTCCACCCCGGAGCAGGCGTACGAGCCCAGCTCGACCTGCCGGGCGACGATGCCGCGCTCGGCCCGCATCAGCCGCAGCCCCCGGCGCACCAGGTACGGCACCGACTTGCGCCCCTCCCGGACGTCCCGCCGGAAGCGCCGCCAGGCGGTCGTGGCCGGCTTGTTGCGCAGGCACAGCGCGTCGCCGAGCAGCCCCTCGGCCCGGCAGCGGAACACCAGCTCGGCGGCGAAGATCCCCTCCGCGACGAAGCCCACCGCCCCGTCCAGCAGCAGCACCCGGCTGCCCGCGCGCCCGTTGTCCGGGATCGAGTACACCGGCACCTCGGCCGACCCCTCGTACACCAGCGAACGGATCGCCGCCATCGCCTGGTCCGCGTGCCAGGACAGCGGCGAGTCCCAGTCCGGGCCGCCCCCGTCCGGCAGCTGCGGCAGCGTCGGGTCGTCGCCGTCCTTGTAGAAGTCGTCCAGTTGCAGGACCGGCAGCCCGCTGCGCTCGGCGAGCGAGGACTTCCCCGAGCCCGAGGGGCCCGACAGCAGGATGACGCGGGATATCGGGCGGCGGTTCAGCGGGGTGTCACTCACGGGAAACCAGTCTGGGGCATCGGAGGGGCTGCTCGGAACCCGCCGGTCGGCCCCTTCACGCTGTGTGCGGGCATGGGGACGGGCCCGCACCAGGGGGGGAGAAGTGCGGGCCCGTCACGGCCGTCCGGGCCCCGGGGGGGATAGGGCGCTGAGGACGGCCGGTCTGTGTGGAGTTGGCCGGTCGGGCGGGGCTAGATGCCCATCGGGTGCCAGACCGTCTTCGTCTCCAGGAAGGAGAGCAGCCGCCCGGTGCCGGGCGCGGCCGTCCAGTCCTGGGCGGACGGGTCGGCGGCCGGTCGGACCACTCGCTTCAATGTATCGGCCGCGGCGGCTTCCAGGGCCGCCGCCGCGCCGGGTCCTTCCGGGGCGATCGCCCCGGCCAGGTCCAGCGCGTTGACGTCCTGGTGCGAGGCCAGCGT
>NZ_JBHUWH010000891.1:0-1098 GCF_042670125.1 Kitasatospora sp. NPDC057198
TCTCAGGAGAGCTCCAGGGCGAGGTAGAAGTCGACCCGGTCCTCCAGCCGGGAGAGGTCGCGGCCGGTGAGCTCCTCGATCCGGCCGATCCGGTAGCGCAGCGTGTTGACGTGGACGTGCAGCTGGGCGGCGCAGCGCGTCCAGGAGCCGTCGGAGCGGAGGAACGCCTCCAGGGTGCGGACCAGGTCGGCCTGGTGCTCGAGGTCGTAGGCGATGACCTTGTCCAGCAGGCGGCTGCGGAAGGCGCGGCGGACCTCGTCGGGGACGGCGGCCAGCAGCAGGACGTGGGAGGCGAGTTCCTCGGGGCCGGCGACGCAGACCCGGCCGACCCGGGCGGCGGCGATCCGGCGGGCGTGCCGGGCCTCCTCCAGGGCGCCGCGCAGGCCGCCGGCCTCGGCGGCGGGGGCGCAGACGCCGACGGTGATCCGGCCCTCGGAGCCGAGGCCGGCCTCCAGCGGGGCGAGCAGGGCGCGGACGGCGTCGGCGGGGACGGGGGCGTCCAGGGCGGGCAGCACGGCGACGGCGCCGGTGGGGCCGAGGGCGGCGACCAGGGCGCGGTCGGTGGCGGCGGCCAGCGCCTCCTCGAGGATCGGGCGCAGCGCGCCGTCGGGCAGTCCGGTGGCGTCGGCGGAGAGCACCAGCCACTGCGGGCCGGGGCCGGAGGTCTCGGTGGAGCCCTCGTAGCGGGCGGCCATGGTGGTGGACGCCTGGAGGGCGCGGCTGGTCTCGGCGGGGTCGGCGTCGCGCTGGAGCAGGGTGAGGACCTCGTCGGCGATCCGGCGGCGCAGCCGGCGGCCCTCGTCGCGGCGGGTGCGTTCGGCGGCGACCAGCCGGGCCAGGTTCTCGGCGAGCTGCTGGCGCTTGGGGGTCCACTCGGTGACGTCGCCGGCCACGGCGAGGATCCAGTCGGCGAGCGGGGTGTCGGCCTCCCCTCCGGCCGCTCCGGCCGCTCCGGGCGGCTCGGCGGCGGCGGGCAGCAGCGAGTAGGGGCCGGTGGCGAGGCGGACGCGGTGCGGGGGGCGGCGGCGCGGCGGAGTCTACTACACGTCTCCGAGCCCACGCTCCACGACGTCTGCGGGAGGCGGCGGGTCGGCGTGC
>NZ_JBHUWH010000892.1:0-1092 GCF_042670125.1 Kitasatospora sp. NPDC057198
GGCGGAGGGGCCCGTTCGCGTGTCCGGGGGTCGCCCGTTGGGGTGGCGGACGGGCACAGTGCGGGCACGCCGGGTGATCGGCTGACTACGCTGGGCCGGTTGCCGTGCCGCGCCCCGAACCGCGGCACCCCGAAGCCCCGCCGAACCACCTGGAGAACCGGTGCCCTTCCTGGACACGTTCGCGCCTCGGCTGCTGCGCCGCCGGGCGGTCGCGCTCGTCGCCCTGGCCGCCCTGCCCGCCCCGCTGATCGCGCTCGGCGCGGCCGGCCCGGCCGCCGCGCAGCGCCGGATCATCGGCGGGACGGGGGCCAGCACCGGCGACCACCCGTGGATGGTGGCGCTGGCCAGCCGGCAGCAGTTCGGCTCGGCCCGCTCCGGGCAGTTCTGCGGCGGGGCGCTGATCAGCCCGACCAAGGTGATCACGGCGGCGCACTGCTTCTACGACGAGACCACCGCCCGTCCGACCGACCGGCCGGGGCTGCGGGTGATCGTCGGGCGGGACGACCTGCGGGGCACCGCGGGGCGGGAGGTGGCGGTGCGCGGGGTGTGGATCGACCCGGGCTACAGCTTCACCGCGAACACCCGGGACGTGGCGGTGATCACCCTGACCGAGCCGCAGGACGACCGGCCGGTGCTGCAGCTGGTGAACCCGGGCGAGAGCGAGCCGTACGCGCCCGGCACCCCGGCCACGGTGTTCGGCTGGGGGGACACCCGGGGCAACGGCAGCTACTCGAACACGCTGCGCCAGGTCACGGTGCCGATCATCTCGGACGAGACCTGCGGGCACGCCTACCCGGGCGGCTCGGACAGCGCGTACGACGCCCGCAGCATGGTGTGCGCGGGCGAGGCGCAGGGCGGCAAGGACGCCTGCCAGGGCGACAGCGGCGGGCCGCTGCTGGTGGCGGGGCGCCTGGCCGGGCTGGTCTCCTGGGGCGCGGGCTGCGCGGAGGCCGACCACCCCGGGGTGTACACCCGGATCGCGGCGGTCTCGGAGGCCGTGCACAACGTGCTGTGAGCCGGGTGCGCGCAGCCGGGCGTGCGGAAGCCGGGCGTGCGGTGGAAACGCCACGGCCGGGCGGCCCGCCCCTGGGA
>NZ_JBHUWH010000893.1:0-1089 GCF_042670125.1 Kitasatospora sp. NPDC057198
GCTCCGGCCCCCGTGGCCGCGGCCCCGGCCCCGGCTCCGGCCGCCCCGGCTGCTCCGGCTCCGGTCGCCGCTCCGGCCGCCCCGGTCGCCGCCGCTCCGGCCGCGGACGCCGGTGACGCCTACGTCACCCCGCTGGTGCGCAAGCTCGCCGCCGAGCACGGCGTCGCGCTGGCCTCCGTCGCCGGCACCGGCGTCGGCGGCCGCATCCGCAAGCAGGACGTGATCGCCGCCGCCGAGGCCGCCAAGGCCGCGCCGGCCCCGGCCGCCGCCCCCGCCGCTGCCGCCGCCCCGGCGAAGGCCGCCGCCGCGCCGTCCGCGCTGCGCGGCCAGACCGTCAAGATGACCCGCATGCGCAAGGTCATCGGCGACAACATGCTGAAGGCCCTGCACGAGCAGGCCCAGCTGACCAGCGTGGTCGAGGTGGACGTCACCCGGATCATGTCGCTGCGCGCGAAGGCGAAGGACTCCTTCCTGGCCCGCGAGGGCGTGAAGCTGTCCCCGATGCCGTTCTTCGTGAAGGCCGCCGCCCAGGCGCTGAAGGCCCACGCGGTCATCAACGCCCGGATCAACGAGGCCGAGGGCACCATCACCTACTTCGACACCGAGAACATCGGTATCGCGGTGGACTCCGAGAAGGGTCTGATGACCCCGGTCATCAAGGGTGCGGGCGACCTCAACATCGCCGGCATCTCGAAGAAGACCGCGGAGCTGGCCTCGAAGGTCCGCGACAGCAAGATCACCCCGGACGAGCTGTCCGGCGCGACCTTCACCATCTCCAACACCGGTTCGCGCGGTGCGCTGTTCGACACCGTCATCGTCCCGCCGAACCAGGTCGCGATCCTGGGCATCGGCGCGACCGTGAAGCGCCCGGTGGTCATCGAGTCCGACGGCGGCACCGCCATCGGCATCCGCGACATGACCTACCTGTCGCTCTCCTACGACCACCGCCTGGTGGACGGCGCGGACGCCGCCCGCTACCTGGTCGCGGTCAAGGAGATCCTGGAGGCCGGCGAGTTCGAGGTCGAGCTCGGCCTGTAAGGCGCACCGCGCCCGCGGCATCCCGTCGGGAGCCCCGCACCGTCCCCGGAC
>NZ_JBHUWH010000894.1:0-1084 GCF_042670125.1 Kitasatospora sp. NPDC057198
GTCGCCGCCCCGCCCTGCACCGTCAGCGTGGACGTACCGCTCACCGCCGCCGCGATCAGCTCCGACAGCAGCGACTTGGCCGTCCCCGGCTCGCCCACCAGCATCAGCCCGCGGTCGGTCGCCAGCGTCACCAGCGCCCGCTCCACCAGCGCCGCGTTCCCCACGAACTTCCGGCTGATCCCGGCCCGTTCGTCCCCCACCACGAAACTGCGCGCCGCCCGCAGGCTCAACTCCCACCCCGGCGGCCGCGGGTCCCCGTCCCGCTCGCGCAGCACCGCCAACTCCTCCGCGAAGCGCACCTCGGCGGGCGGGCGCTGCATGTCGGGACGGTCGGCGGTCGAAACGGGCATCGTGCGATCCTCGGGGCAGACGGGCGGCTGGACGAGCGGACGGGCGGGCGGCAGGTACGGGGTGATCCTCTCAAGCCCCCGCGGGCCGGCCACGTCCGGGCTCCCGCCCGCGGACGGGCCGTCCACCGCGCACCGACCGTAGCCGACGCCGCCGACAGCACCGCCGACCGGCAGGATGGTCGCCGTGACCACGCACCCCGCACCCCCGGTCGCCGACTCCTGGCGGCGCATCGACAGCTGGCTGGCCCGGCACGCCCCCGCCGACCTCGCGCTGCTGCGCCCGCCCGCCGACCCGGCCGAACTGGCCGCCGCCGAAGAGGCCCTGGGCCTGCCACTGCCCGCCGAACTGCGCGCATCGCTGCGCTGCCACGACGGCGCCACCGAGTGGACGACACTGCTGCCCGAGCAGTCCCCGCTCGGCGCGGCCGCCATCGTCGAGCACCGGCGGATGCGCATGGAAGACGCCGCCGACGTCGACGGCTTCACCACCCGTCCCTGGGACGACGAACCGTGGTGGCACCCGCGCTGGCTGCCCTGGGCCGAGGACGCCGGCGGCCACGCCCACGTCCTCGACCTGCGCCCCGGCCCGTCCTGCGGCCGCCTCGGCTGGGCCGGGCACTCCGGCGGCGGCGACTTCACCGACTCCTGGCCCGGCCTGGCCGCCTACCTGCACGCCGTCGCCGAGGCGCTCCGGCACGGCGGCGGAGTCCGCGGCACCTACCCGTACCTGACGG
>NZ_JBHUWH010000895.1:0-1066 GCF_042670125.1 Kitasatospora sp. NPDC057198
GCCGGAGCCCGTCCCCCCGGGCTCCGGCCGCTCCCGTTCTAGCTTGCTAGCATGCTAGCCTCTGGATGTGGCCACCGGAGATGTCAAACAGTTCAACGTCTACCTGCCGGTCGAGCTGATCAAGCAGGTCAAGTTCCGCGCCGTCGAATCGGGCATGTCGCTGTCGGCCCTGGTGGCCGAGGCGCTGCATGCCTACCTCGACGAGGACGGCGGCCGCGGACAGGATCCGGCCCGAGGGCCGGGGGAGGAGGGTTGACCGTGCCGACCGAAGGCATCGAGGCCGTGTTCCTGACCACCCACAACTGGGGGCGGACCGCCGGCTTCTTCCAATCGCTGGGCTACCGGCTGGACTTCGAGACCGACCACGCCTCCGGGCAGCTCCGCAACGGCGACGGGCCGTACCTGTTCGTCGCCGAGGTCCCGGAGAGCGAGCGGCCGCAGGCCCGGATCGTCCTCAAGGTCCCGGACGCCGACGCGTTCCGGCCCGGCCCCGGGGTCGAGCTGCTCACCCCGTTCGAGGACACCCACTACGGCACGCGCGAGGCGACCGTCCGCGACCCCGACGGCCGCGAGTGGACCCTGCAGGCACCCGCGAAGTGAAGGGGACGACGACGAGCGGCGGCGAACCGGCCGAACCCGACAGCACGGCGGTGCGGACCGCCCTGTGGCGTGCCCTGCACCTGGCCGCCGACCGGCCGCCGCACGTCTTCGAGGACGAGATCGGCCTGCGGCTGGCAGACCCCGGCGAGGGCTGGCGGCAGCGGCCCGACATGGACCCGGCGGGCACGGCCGGGTTCCGGGCCGCGATCGTGGCCCGGGCCCGCTGGGTCGAGGAACTGGTCGGCGAACGGGCCGCGCAGGGCGTCGACCAGTACGTCCTGCTCGGCGCCGGGCTGGACAGCTTCGCCCAGCGCCGGCCCCAACCCCCGGGCGGGCTACGGGTCTTCGAGGTCGACCAGCCGGAGCCGCAGCGCTGGAAGCACCGCCGGCTGACCGAACTCGGCTACGGCGTACCGGACTGGCTGCGCCTGGTGCCGGTCGACTTCGAACGCGGCGAGGACTGGCT
>NZ_JBHUWH010000896.1:0-1065 GCF_042670125.1 Kitasatospora sp. NPDC057198
GCGCCGGGTCCGGGACCCGGCGCCGTGTGCGATCCGCCAAGGACACGGCCGACGGGTCAGCCCTTCTCCTGCCGGTTCAGGTAGTTGTACACCGTGAACCGGCTGACCCCGAGCGCCGACGCGACCGTCTCCACCCCGTGGCGGACGGTGAACGCGCCGCGCTCCTCCAGCAGGGCGACCACCCGCTGCTTCTCCGCGCGGTCCAGCTCGGTCAGCGGCCGGCCGTCGAACTGCCGGACCATCTCCGCCAGCAGCCGGTCCAGCGCGCTGCTCAGGTGCGGCAGCCGCACCGCGACGGCCGGTGCGCCGTCCCACTCCAGCACCACGTCCTCCGCCCGGGCCTCGGCCGGCTCGACCGCGGTCGCGCCGACCGCGGCCAGCAGCGGCCGCAGGGCGGCGGTGAGCGGGTGGTTCAGGGCATCGCTCACTGCTTATCCCCTCCTTCGGGGTCTTCGGGCCGGGCGCCCTCCGGGGAGCCGGGCTCCCCGTCCAGCACGCTGACCTGGACCGAGATCCGGCTCGCCCCCGCCGCCAGGGTCTCCCGCAGCAGGCGGGTGACGGCGGCCAGGGTCTCCTCGGCCCCACCCTCGGCGCTGGTGCCGAACGGCCCCACCGAGACGGCGAGCCCCGCCTCGTCCACCACGCGGCGCGCGGCCTTGGCGTGCTCGGGGAACCCGTCCAGTTCGAACGGCTCTGTCGTGAACTCCACCATCAATCGCACCCGCTCAGCTTATCGACCCGGCCGCCCTGGGTGATCGGACAGGGCGGCCGGGGCCGGCGGCCGGGCGTTCGGCGGCTTCAACAAAATGTTGCGGCGTCCTTGACAGTCCGGGTGGCGGCGGAGAAGCTTCCATCAAGCAAAATCGAGCTTCCGGATCGTGGAAGTTGCCCGGCGGAAGCCGCCCGGCGAGAGAGCGATTGAGGTGAACCACGTGACCGCTGCCGCCCAGCACCGCTTCACGGTCAACCTGTCCATCCTGTTCGGCGAACTGCCCCTGCTGGAACGGCCCGCCGCGGCCGCCGCGGCCGGCTTCACCGCCGCCGAGCTCTGGGGGCCCGTCGGGG
>NZ_JBHUWH010000897.1:0-1058 GCF_042670125.1 Kitasatospora sp. NPDC057198
GGGCAGTAAGGGACCACGGGGGCGGCAGAGCCCCCGCCACTGACGGAGGGAGATGCCGGGTGATCGAGCTGGAAGACCTTCCCGAGTTGATCGACCCGGTGATGATCTGCGCCTTCGAGGGCTGGAACGACGCCGGCGACGCGGCCTCCGCCGCGCTCGGGCACCTCGACGAGACCTGGGGCGGCAAGGTGTTCGCCGCGCTCGACGCCGAGGACTACTACGACTTCCAGGTCAACCGGCCCACCATCTGGCTCGACGGCGGGGTCCGCCGGATCACCTGGCCCACCACCCGGCTGTCGGTGGTCCGGGTCACCGAACCGAAGCCACGGGACCTGGTGCTCGTCCGCGGCATCGAGCCCAGCATGCGCTGGCGCTCCTACTGCAACGAACTGCTGGGCTTCGCGCACGAGTTGGGCGTCGAGCTGGTGGTGATCCTGGGCGCGCTGCTCGGCGACACCCCGCACACCCGGCCGGTGCCGGTCTCCGGCGTCACCTCGGACGCCACGGTGGCCCGCTCGCTCGACCTGGAGGAGAGCCGCTACGAGGGCCCCACCGGCATCGTGGGCGTCCTCCAGGAGGCGTGCGCGCACGCCGGCGTCCCCGCGGTGACCTTCTGGGCCGCCGTCCCGCACTACGTCTCGCAGCCGCCCAACCCCAAGGCCACCCTCGCCCTGATCAACAAGGTCGAGGACCTGCTGGACCTGCGCATCCCGCCGGGCGAACTGGCCGACGACGCGCGGGCCTGGCAGCTGGGGGTCGACCAGCTCGCCGCGGAGGACTCCGAAGTCGCGGAGTACGTGCAGCAGTTGGAGGAGGCGCAGGACACCGCGGAGCTGCCGGAGGCGTCCGGGGACGCGATCGCCCGGGAGTTCGAGCGGTACCTGCGGCGGCGGGAGAACCAGGGGCCCAAGGGCGAGAAGCCGATCACGGGGCACGCGACGGAGCGGCCCAAGGACGAGGACGAGGAGTAGGCGCTCTACGCGCAGCGGATCGGCCCGGGGAGGGAGTGCTCTCCTCGGGCCGATCGTGCTGTGGGTGCCCGGTTGCTCGCGCAGTCC
>NZ_JBHUWH010000898.1:0-1033 GCF_042670125.1 Kitasatospora sp. NPDC057198
TACCGCTACTACGGGCTGGACGCGGGCGGCGACGTCGGCTCCGGGCCCACGGCTCCGACGGCGAAGGCGGCAGAGGCCGGAGCGGCCGGAGCCGCCGGAGCGGCCGACGCAGGAGCGAAGGAGCACCAGCGCCAGGAGCCCGCGGTGGACCGCGACTTCGGCACCCTCGCCTCCTCCCCCACGCCCGCCCCGGCCCCCGCGCCCGCCGCCGCTGCCGCCGCCCCGGCCGCCTTCACCACGGCGAAGGCCGCGCCCGCGCCGGCCCGGCAGGACGACCAGCAGCAGTCTCCGGCTCAGCCGCAGACGCAGCCCCACCAGGCCCAGGCCCACTCCCAGGCCCAGAGCCAGTCCCAGTCCCAGGCCCAGAGCCAGTCCCAGAGCCAGTCCCAGAGCCAGGCGTCCCCGACCGCGCCGGTGGAGATCACCTGCCGCGAGGAGCGGATCGACATCAGCACCGAGTGGCACGAGGTGGGCACCACCCGGCTGCGCAAGTACGTGACCACCGAGCAGGTGGAGCGCCGGGTGCCGGTGGTGCGCGAGCGGGTGCGGGTGGAGCGGATCCCGGTGTCGGACGCGGAGCGGGCGGCGCTGAGCGAGCAGGAGATCGCCGAGGCGGTCGAGGAGGTCACGCTGCGCGAGGAGCGCCCGGTGGTGCGCAAGTACCTGGCGCCGATCGAGCGGGTGCGCCTGGTGGTGGAGCGGTACACCGAGGAGGAGGTGGTCCGCGAGGAGCTGCGCCGCGAGCAGGTGGAGGTGCACGACGCGACCACCGGCGGCGGGGAGGGCGAGGCGCCGCAGCAGCGCCAGCCGTGGAACGCGCAGCCGCAGTCGCCGACGGCGGCCCGGCCCCAGTCGGCCGCCGCGAACGGCGGCCCGGAGCACGCCCGTCCGGAGCCGCTGCGCTCCTGACGGGGTGCCGGCCGTGGGCCCCGGCGCCCACCCGGGGGCCGGGGCCCGGCGGGTTGCCAAACAGGACCCCTTGTTATTATTAAAAGTGAGCCAGCACCCCCACAAGGTGATGGTGAGCCAAATA
>NZ_JBHUWH010000899.1:0-1027 GCF_042670125.1 Kitasatospora sp. NPDC057198
GTGCGCGATCTGGCACAACCGAACCACCGGCCGACCCGTCACCCGCTCCCTGATCGCCTACGACCACTGACCGACTTCGGAACTACTCGTCTAGGCCCTGGCCGGCGCCGGGCAGCGGGCCGGGCACCTCCACCCCTGCGGTTCAGAACAGGTCGAGCAGGCCGGTCAGGGAGATGAGGACGGCCGGGGCGGTGGCGGGCCCGGCGGGCGGCTCCGCGGTGGGGGTGTCGCGGCGAAGGGTGTGCGGCCCGCGTAGCCGAGGGCGATCGCGGCGGCGACCGGCTCCGGGTCGTCGTCGGCGAACAGGCACTGGGCGGGGGCGAGTTGCAGCGCGTCGCTGGCGTGGCGGTACGTCCTCGGGTCCGGCGTGTTGCAGCCGGGGACCGCGGAGATCGCGTACGCCTCGAAGAAGTGGTCGACGCCCAGCCCGGCGTGCAGGTCGGGCAGGTCGGGCCAGGCGTCCGAGACGACGGCCATCCGCACGCCCCGGCGGGTGAGTTCCTCCAGGGTGCCGACGACCTCCGGGTAGGTCTCCGGGACGGTGACGGCCGGGACTTCGCGGCGCAGGTCGGCGAGGAGTTCCGGGGTCGGGTCCACTCCGATGTGGCGGGGGCATCAGCCGGTGGTGGTCGTCGCGCCCGGGTTCGGGGACGCGTCGGCGAGTGGGCGGTCGCCCGCGGCGACGGCGGCCGCGAGGTGTGCGGGCGGGATCGCGGGCAGGTGGGCGGGGACGGTCTCCTCGAAGTCCGCCCGCGGGTTGCAGCGGCCGCCGATCGGCCGCATCAGCACGCCGCCGGAGTCGGGCAGGACGGCGCGGAGGTCTTCCCGGGGGGGCCGGCCGTGTCGTCATCCGGCCGGTCTGGCCGTCGGGCGGCCCGTGGTCGGCCCCCGAGGGCGGTAGCGTCCTGGCATGTCCGTCGAACGCCCCGCCCTTCCCGTCGAGTCCCCCCCCGCCCCGCGGATGGGGGCGGCGGGGCGGCGGTCGCTGCTTCCCTTACCGACCGTGGCGGGGCGGGCCGGGGCGCCC
>NZ_JBHUWH010000900.1:0-1022 GCF_042670125.1 Kitasatospora sp. NPDC057198
GCCGCTACTCGACCGGCGCCTTCTCGCGCAGCAGCTTGACGAACGCCCGCATCCAGGACGGGTGGTCCGGCCAGGCGCGGGCCGAGACCACGACCCCGTCCACCACCGCGTCCCCGTCGACGAAGTCCGCCCCGCCCGCCGCCACGTCCGGCTCCAGCGCCGGGTAGGCGGCGGTGCGGCGCCCGGCCAGCGAGCCGGTCCGCAGGGTGATCAGCGGGCCGTGGCAGATCTGCGCGAGCGGCTTGTCCTCCTCGACGAACGCGGCGACGATCCGCTGCACCTGCGGGTCGTTGCGCAGGTACTCGGGCGCCCGGCCGCCGGGCAGCACCAGCGCCACGTACTGCGCCGGGTCGACGTCCTCGAACGCCAGGTCGGCGGGCCAGGTGTAGCCGGCCTTCTCGGTGTACGTGTCGTAGCCCGGGACGAAGTCGTGCACCACGAACTGCAGGGTCTTCTTGGTCGGCGCGGCGATGTCGACCTGGTAGCCCTCCTCCAGCAGCCGCTGGTACGGGTAGAACACCTCCAGCGACTCCGCCGCGTCACCGGTGATGATCAGGATCTTCGCTGCCATCCGGGGATTCCGTCCCTTCGTCGCACCAGGCACGCCCCGCCCCGACGGGGCCGGGCGGTGACCACCCTGCCCGCTGACACCACGTCAATCAAGGGGCGCGCGCGGCGCGGCGCGGCGCACGGGCGCGCGCTCCCCCGGTCGCTCCCCCGAGCGCTCCGCCGTCCGCCGCCGCCGTCCGCCCGGCCGGGGGTACTCCGGGGGCGACCCGCCCGGGGCGCGCCTAGCGTGCTGGCAAGGTCCGCCCGTTTCCCCGGGGCCGTCGACAGGGAGGCCGTCATGCAGCACTCGCACCTCGTGGACTCCGCCACCGTTGCCAACCTGCGCGACCTCGGCGGCATCGACCTGCCCGGCGGGGCCCGGGTCCGGCCCGGACTGGCGCTGCGCTCCGGCCAGTTGGACCGGCTCGACCCGGCCGGCGACCCGATGTTCGACGCGCTGGGCGTGCGCACCG
>NZ_JBHUWH010000901.1:0-1021 GCF_042670125.1 Kitasatospora sp. NPDC057198
TGGTCGTGGGCCGCGTCTTTTGTTTATATGAGCCCGCGCCCCCCCCGCCCCGGCCCGCCGGCGCGCCGTGTGGGGGGCGCCCCGGCGGGCCGACCCCTTTCCCCGTCCGGGCCCTTGCCCCCCAGCCCCTCAGAAGCGGCAGACCAGGACACCGCCGCGGCACGTGATCCTGAACGCGCCTTCGGCCCCGATCCCGGCGGCGACGATCTCCGCCGCCCGGCCGACGGTCTCGCGGAACGGGACACCGCACCGGTCGGCCCACGCCTCGTAGGAGGCCAGGTGCGCGACGACCGGCGCGGGATCGGTGACCTCGATGACGCCGGGCAGCTCCCGTACCCGGATGTCCCCGAACGCCGCCCCCAGGAAGCCGGGTGCCCCCTCCAGGGAGAAGCGTGAGCTGAGGGAGACCCGGGCCGGCCCCTCGGCGAGCCCCAGGACGTCGCCCGCGGCCCGGACCCAGAGCCGGTCCAGCTCCCGCTTGTCGGTGTCGCTGTTGGTCGAGACCACGAGCACGCCGCCGGGCCGCAGGACGCGGGCCAGCTCCTCGACCGCGGCCTCGATGTCGCCGACGTGGTACAGCATGTGCAGGGCCAGCACGGCGTCGGCGCTGTCGTCGGCGAAGGGCAGCGCCTGGGCGTCGGCCACCAGGACCGGCCCCTCCACCTCGGCGAGGATGCCCGCCGAGACGTCCACCCCGACGACCCGGAGGTCCGGACGGTCCTCGTGCAGGCGATTGACGAACCTGCCGTTTCCGCAGCCGACGTCGAGGACGATCCCGCTGGTGCCGGCCAGCTCCTCGAGGACGATCCCGGGCAGGTCGTACCGCGGCCGCTGCCACCGGTAGATCGACTGCCGGGCGGCCAGGTGGCGTCCGTCCGCGTAGGCGCTGTTCGCAAGGATCGCCCTGTCGGCGATCGCGGCGTCCTGCCGTGCGGTGTTGCTCGTCACTGTGGCGGCTCCGGAGGTTGGTGGGTGCGGGCCGGGAGCAGGCTTCTCCGGCTTTCTCCACGGAGACTCAGGA
>NZ_JBHUWH010000902.1:0-1018 GCF_042670125.1 Kitasatospora sp. NPDC057198
CGGACGTGCGGTGCGGCGCGGGCGCTGCGTCAGGCAGTTCAGCCGACGTTGGCGCAGTGGTTGCCGAACGCCGGGTTCAGCAGGCCGATGACGTTGACGGTGTTGCCGCAGACGTTGACCGGGACGTGCACCGGGACCTGGATCAGGTTGCCGGAGAGCACGCCGGGGGAGCCGGCGGCGACGCCCTCGGCGCCCGCGGAGGCGTTGGCCAGGCCGGCCGAGCCGAGGACCAGACCGGCGGCGGCGACGGACAGGACCGCGGCCTTCTTGAAGTTGCGCATAGCTTTCTTCCTCACGTTCTGCCCGACTTCGGATGGTCGGGTGCCGGGCGATCGCATCATCGCCCGGGGTTTTCCGGATGCGCCGTGAATGTCACTCACGCGGCCCAACACCCTCGTGTCGCCCGTGGCTTGGGCGATACGCGCCGCGTCGGGGTGCGCCCGCGACCTCTCGCTCACGGCGGGGAGGGGTCGCTTCGCGGCGCTTCCAGGGCGGCCCGGGGGCTGCCTGTGGAGCGGTGTTCGTGAGGAAGAACGAGCCGGCGCGGCGGGGGAAACGGGCGGATCCGCCGATCACCCGAATGCGGCGGATTACGCCGAGTGGGTGATTGTTCGGGGGCGTGCGCAACCGTCCCCGGGCGGCTTCGTTGGCCTGGTGCACGTCCCGTGTGCTTCCTACCGGCAGCCCCCGGCGCGGCAATTGGAAGATCTGATTTATCGAGGAGACTCAGAATGAGCATCAAGAAGGCCGCCGCCGTCGGCGCCGCTGTCGTGGGCATCGTCGCCGCCGGTGCGGGCTCCGCCATGGCGAGCAGCGGCGCCGAGGGCGTTGCCGCCGGTTCCCCCGGTGTCGCCTCCGGCAACGAGATCCAGGTGCCGATCCACATTCCGGTCAACCTGTGCGGCAACTCGATCGACGTCATCGGCGCCCTGAACCCGGCGTTCGGCAACTCCTGCGCCAACGTCGGCTGACGCGAGGCCCCCTGGTCGGCCGAGCCGCCGTCCGCACCCTCCTGGCG
>NZ_JBHUWH010000903.1:0-1003 GCF_042670125.1 Kitasatospora sp. NPDC057198
CTGCCGGAGCGCGCATCGGCTTCCGGTTCCGTTTACTACACGCAGCAGCACGGACCTCCGATGGGCTCCGACCGTCAGCAGCACGGACTCGCCGTTCCCCGAGCCCCCGGATCGTTCCCCTTCACGTGCCGATCAGTGGGAGGTCGGCCAGGGGGCGGGGAGCTTCTCGGTGGCTTCGGTGAGGTGGGCGGTGATGACCAGGGTGCCGTCCTCGACCTGGTAGTCGAGGGGGGCGGCGAGGCGGCGCATGGTGGAGACCAGGCCGGTGTTGGCGGCGGTGGTGACGGCGTAGACGGTGCGCACGCCGGCCTCCAGGGCGAGGGCGGCCATCCGGCGGACCAGGTCGACGCCCAGGCCGCGGCGCTGCCAGGCGTCCTCGACCAGCAGGGCGATCTCGGCGCCCTCGTCGTCCCACATCAGGTGGGCGAGGGCGACCAGGCGCCCGTCGGCGGTCTCGACGGCGAGGGTCTGGCCGTGGCGGTGGTCGAGCAGGTGGTCGAGGTAGCGGTCGGCGTCCTTGACCGGGCCGTGGTAGCGGCGGCGCAGCGACTCCGCGGAGCAGCGGGCGTGCATGGCCAGCGCGGCGGGCTTGTCCTCGGGGGTGGCGCGGCGGACGGTCAGCTCGTCGTCCGGGTGGCTGATCCGGGCGGCGACGGCCGGGACGCGCGGGCCGAGGACGGTGTCCAGTTCGACCAGGGCGCGGGCCCGGGCGAACTCGGTGGGCGTGAAGGGCAGGTGGGGCCGGGAGAGTTCGAGCAGGTCGCCGCCCGGGAGGGGCAGTCGCATCAGGTGTCCTTCCAGGCCGGCCGGGGTGGCGTCCCCGCGGCCGGGGTACTGCCGGATGGTCGCGCGTCCGAACAACTGGCGTAGGGCGACCGGGAGTTCGGCGGCGTCGAGGGCGGTGCGGGTGGCCAGGGCGAGGACCTGGCGGGGGACGTCGACGAGTTCGTGGGCGTCGGCCCGGTCGGTCCAGATGTCCCAGCCGCCGCCGGCCGCGACGGCG